>JBOHKD010000047.1:0-8281 GCA_050728895.1 Aestuariivirga sp. | reverse complement strand
GTATCTGACCAGGACCGCCCCCCAGGTGAAGCCGCCCCCCATGGCTTCCATCAGCACCAAGTCTCCGGGCTTGATGCGCCCGTCCTTAACGGCCACATCGAGGGCGAGCGGGATCGAAGCGGCGGAGGTGTTGCCGTGCCGGTCCAGGGTGATGACAATTCGATCCTCCGATATGCCGAGCTTCTTCGCCGTGCCTTCGAGAATGCGCTTGTTCGCCTGATGGGGAACGAACCAGTCGATGTCGGCGGGCTTGAGACCGGCTTGCGCAATGGTTTCTTCCATCACCGAAGCAATATTGCTGACGGCGTGCTTGAACACTTCGCGGCCTTCCATGCGCAAATATCCGACCGTCTTTGTCGTCGAGGGGCCGCCGTCGACATAGAGCTTGTCAGCGTAACGTCCATCGGAACGCATACGGCAAGCGAGAATGCCGCGATCGGCAATGGTGCCTTTGCCTTCCACCACTTTCAGCACCACCGCGCCCGCGCCATCGCCGAACAGCACGCAAGTTGAGCGGTCGCTCCAATCCAGAATGCGTGAGAAGGTTTCCGAGCCGATGACGAGCGCGCAATTGGATTGATGGCAGCGGAGCAGCGAATCGGCGGTGGTCAGTCCATAGACGAAGCCCGAGCATACCGCCTGCAAATCGAAGGCGGCGCCACGGGTGATGCCCAGTGCCGCCTGAATCTGCGTGGCGGTTGCGGGAAAGGTCCGGTCCGGGGTCGACGTCGCCACGACAATGAGATCGACATCGGCGGCGGAGAGGCCCGCATGGGTAAGGGCGCGGCGGGCGGCCTCGGCGCCGAGCGTGCAGGTTGTTTCACTATCGGAGGCGATATGGCGCGACCGGATTCCCGAGCGCTCGACAATCCAGGTATCGCTGGTATCGACGATCTTGCTGATATCGTCATTGGTCATTACCCGTTCGGG
This sequence comes from Aestuariivirga sp., assembly GCA_050728895.1. Lineage (GTDB taxonomy): Bacteria > Pseudomonadota > Alphaproteobacteria > Rhizobiales > Aestuariivirgaceae > Aestuariivirga. Next base: position 7,351 of record JBOHKD010000047.1, on the reverse strand, counting down.
CAATGCCGAACCGACACCCATGATCAAGCTGCGGCGCATGGCTTAAGGATGAACTCCTGTCATAACGGCGGGCTCGCTGGCCAAACGGGGATCGCCAATGCCGCTTATGTCCGTCTTGATCTTGTTGACGAGATCGTTGCGGACCATCTCGATCGCCACATCGATGGCGGTTGCAAACCCAAGATCGTCCGTGCCGCCGTGGCTTTTCACTGCAACTCCGTTCAACCCCAGAAACACGCCGCCATTGTGTTTGCGAGGGTCCATCCGGTCGCGCAGGGCGGCGAAGGCGGCCGATGCGAGAGCCGCGCCAAGCTTCGAGATGAAGGTCCGCGCCAGCGCCAGCTTGAGATAGGCGCTGAGCTGCTTGGCGGTGCCTTCCGCCGTCTTGAGCGCGATGTTGCCGGTAAAGCCCTCCGTCACCACCACATCGACGGTACCCCTGGCGATGTCGTCACCTTCAACGAAGCCCCAATATTCGAGCGGCAGATGAAGTTGGCGCAAGAGCCGCGCGGCTTCCCTCACCTGCTCCACGCCCTTCATTTCCTCAACCCCGATGTTGAGAAGTCCGACGGTGGGTTTCTCAAGGCCGAACAGGCAGCGGGCCATGGCCTCTCCCATGATGGCGAACTCGACAAGCTGGCTGGCATCGGCCCCGATGGTGGCGCCCACGTCGAGCACAATGCTTTCGCCGCGAAGCGTAGGCCAGATCGCCGCGATGGCGGGGCGCGAAATACCGGGCAGCGTCTTGAGAATGAAACGGGTCATGGCCATGAGAGCGCCGGTGTTGCCGGCCGAGACGACAGCCTGCGCCTCGCCCTTGCGCACCGCTTCGACGGCCTGCCACATGCTGCTTTTGCCGCGGCCCTGGCGCAAGGCCTGGCTGGGCTTGGCGTCCATGGCGATAGACACATCCGTATGGCGTATGTCGCTGCGCTCCTTGAGTTCTGGATAGCGATCGAGCAGACTTCCGATGCGCGCGCCATCGCCGAACAGCAAGAATCGGGCTTCCGGGTGACGGAGCGCCGACAGATTGGCGCCCGGCACAACCATGCCGGGACCCGCATCGCCCCCCATGGCATCGAGCGCTATGGTCAGTTGTTGTTGCGTCATCATTCCCTGTGGACGGGTTGCCCCGATCCGCGAGCCATAGGTGAAACCCCCACAAAAGTCGATTTCAATATTCCTCCTGAGGTGCCAGCTCGTTATTTGTTCCTCACCCTGAGGCGCCCGGCGCAGCCGGGCCTCGAAGGGTTGAAACAGGCCGATCCACTTAAAGAAATGCTTCGAGGCTTTGCCTCCGGCAAAGCGCCTCAGCATGAGGGTGGCCTAGTCACTCTTGGGCTTAAGCCGCGCGAGACCGGCAAAGGGCGACGGTTCGGCTTCGGATGGCGATGCCGCCCAAACCGATTCATCGAATGCCTCGCCCGGACGCCTTGGATAGGGATCGAGTTCAAGGATGAGCGTCTCCGTCACCACTTCTCCAAGATCCACCTGGCCATCCTCGATGGGATCGATCGCGGCCTCGGAGTCGGCCGTTATTGCGGCGGCGGGCATGAAATAACGCAACACCGGAAATTCCACCTCATCGCGGAAGGTCTCGAGGCTGACGACCGAGACCTGTTCGAGGTCGGCATGAAGCGTACCTTCGAGTTTCAAACCGCCGCGCCAGGGAGTTGCGCGCAGTTCAGCACTGAGGGCATGAAGAGCGGGCACCGCCAAACGGAGAGCGAGAGCTTGGCACTCCTTCGGATCGGCCGCGATCTTTTCATGACTGCCGCCGCGCGGCACCCGGTCCACCGCGATTAGGCGGGAGAATTCGGGCGTGGCCGCTGTCATGCTAGCGGCTCGGGAAAATCGATTTCCCTTTCGAGCAGGCGATCGGCCTTGGCGAGAGCCAGGTGCGCCCGCGCGCTAAGGGCATAGTCCGCGAGTTTTGCGGCGGCGCCGGCGGAATCGCCTTTGGGAAAGAAATTGCGCGCCAAAGCCTTGGTCAGGGCCTCCCTCCCCCCGGCCAAGCCCGCGTCATAGGCGGCAATGCGGCCGTAGAAGACTTCCGCCATCTTGCGCACCTTCTTGGCCACCGAGAGATCGCCCGCGCCCATTTCCCGGAGCGAGCGGTCCATGTCGGCGAAGAACACATCGACCAGGCGCTGGCGAAAATCGGCGTTGCCGCCTTTCAGCCGTTCGAGCACCAGAAACATGTGAAGGGTAATCATGTCGAAGCGCCCGTCGACATCATCCGCCACCCCCCACCGGGCATAGGGCAAAGGGTGCCGCGCGGCAGCCACAATTGCCGCATAAGCAGCCTGTTCCGGAGCCGGGGACTTGCGGAAAAAGCGTTTGAGGATCATCGGCTTGCCGCGAGGCGCCGGTTCAGGCTAACGGGGACTGACGAGATGCCGTTCGATATGGGGATTCGTTTGCCGTTCATGGTCCTGACTTTTGCAACAAGAACTCCTATTTGGCTGGCCGTGGCCGCTTGCGCAACATTTCTTGCCACTTGTTCGCCCAGCGTCGAGCATCGGGGCTATGTCGCCAAGCCCGGTGCCTTCGGCCAGATCAACAACGGCATGGCCAAATCGGAAGTCGAGGGCATCCTCGGATCACCGTCCACCACCGCCAGCGTCGCATTCCAGGGCGACAGCTATTACTACATTACCAGCATCACCGAGGGCCGGGCTTTTCTCGCGCCAAAGGAAACCAGCCGGGAAGTGATCGCGGTCCGCTTCGACCAGAACGGCCAGGTGCAGAGTTTCGCCCAATATGGTCTCGAAGACGGCCGCATCATCAACGTCAATTCGCGCAAGACGCCGGTGGTGGGCGAAGATCTCGGCATTCTCAAAAACATCTTCCGCGGCCTGCTCAACTCCAATGCAGGTCCCGGCGGCAGCGTACTAGAGCGGAAACTGTGATATGCCGGTGAGCGTGGGCTTGTGCGGGCCATACTGGCAAGATTAAGATAGCCGCCATGCGCGCCGCATTTCGCAATTGGCTCTCCGTCCTCGTTGCGTTGACGATGTTGATGACCCATGTACCCGCCGCCATGGCGGGGATGGCGGTGATCGAATCCCACGGCGCCGCGGTGACCGCAATGGATATGGGCGGTTGCTCGAATTGCACAAAGCAGGCACCGGCCGCCTCGCAATGTCAGGCCGGTTTCTGTCAGGCACCCGGCATTCTCGCCGAGGCCATCCTCCCCGCGCCGCGATCCATGTCGATACGTTTCGAGGCAGCGGAGCAGCGGCTTTCAGGGCGGCGCACCAAGCCTCCCACCTCTCCCGCCTAGATCATACACTCACCTGCCCGCGCTGTTTACGATGCGCTTTTCCAGCGGTGTTCGGCGTGCGGGTGTGTGGAAGCTCGCAAAACCCTCTGAGATTAATTCGATAAAAGGACTACCCAAATGAATGATAATACCCATGACATCTCTCGCGCTGGGTGTGCGCCACCGGCGCGCAGCCGGTTTACTGTTGTAGCCCTCCTTGCCGCCGGTGCCGCCGCTGCCACATACTTCAGCTGGGGCTGGCTGGCGGCTATCGGCATCGCGCCACTCCTCATTGCCGTTGCTCCATGCGCGGTGATGTGCGGACTTGGCTTCTGTGCGATGGGCGGCAAACGGAACTCGCGATCCGCGAAACCGCGCGGCCCCGACCCAGATGCCCCCAGCGCTTCCCTCAGCCAAACCGAATCGAACAGCAAGATGACTACCCTTGAGAACAAACCGATGACCCGGCGGTGGATGATCGGCATCTTGACCGCGTCCGCCGGATCCCTGTTGACAAAATACACGCGCGCCGCGGTGACAATTCCCGGCGGCATCGCCAAACGCTTCGCCTTTCTGAGCGCCAATGGAAACTCCAATTGCTCATCGAAGTTCCTGGACTCGATCAAAACGATGGCGGATGGAGCGCGATTGCAAGGCTCATGTTGCGGCCCGATGGCCCTGCACCGCTATGCCGAACAGGTCGAAAGCCTGAAGGCCTATGCGGCCATCCCCGAGATTCCACCCGATCCCTATGATATCGAGGCCGGGCTGGCAAAGCGGCTGCTCGCCGCTTACGACAGCGAACTTACGCCCGCGCAGCAGGCCGTCTATGACGAAGCATTCACCAAGTCCAAGGAAGAAGGCCCCTGCTGCTGCAAGTGCTGGAGATGGCATGTGCTCGGCGGCATGGGCAAATTGCTGATCCGGGATCGCGGGTATGATTCCACCAAGGTTGGCGCCCTGTGGGATCTGGCCAACGGTTGCGGCGGCGATGAACACGCTCACTGAAATATTCACATCACAACCAATGAATGGAACCCGTCTCATGCCTTCTCTTCGTCAAACTGTTTTTGCCACGGTGTTCGCCACCGCGGTCCTCAACACCGCTCCGGCCTCCGCCGAGACGATCAAGGAACTCGCCCAGCACACCCATTTTCACGGCATCGCATTTGCACGATCCGGCACTGCGAAACTGCTTCTTGCCACCCATCACGGCCTGTTCGCCGTCGACGCGGAGGGCAGCGCAACGCAGGTCTCCGCGATTCAAGACTACATGGGGTTTTCACCGGACCCGTCCAATCCGCTGATTTACTATTCCAGCGGACATCCGGCGGGCGGCGGCAACTCCGGGTTCCTCAAGTCCGCCGACGGCGGCGCAACGTGGACGCAGGTGTCAGCCGGCGCCGGCGGTCCGGTGGATTTCCACCAGATGGACGTGAGTCCCGCCGATCCCGCGACCATCTACGGGATTTACGGCAACGTGCAGGTGAGCCATGACGGCGGCGCGAACTGGTCGGTCGCGGGGCCAGCTCCCGGACAGGTCATCGCAATCGCCGCATCCGTCCGCGATGCCGACAGCCTTTATGCCGCCACCAAGGCTGGGCTGGAAATGAGTAATGACGGGGGCAAAAGCTGGAGCGGCCTCGCCTTTAACGGCGAAGTTGTCTCAACGGTTGAGACAGGCGCGGATGGCGCACTCTACGCCTTTGTAATCGGCCGTGGCCTCATGCTGGGCAAGGATGGCGAGACCGGTGGATGGCCGCCGCTGTCGAACGGCTTCGGCGAGGCCATTCCCCTGCACATGGCCGTCGATCCGGCCGACGGCAAGCATCTCGCCCTCACCACGCAGAACAACGAAGTTTTGGAAAGCCATGATGGCGGCAAGTCCTGGGTGGCATTTGCCGGTCAGTAGGCAATGATCAGGAGGGAGGGCCTGAGACGACACATGTTCATCGCCGCGATGGCGGTGGCAATGGCTCTGTTGATCGCCGTTCTTCTCAACGCGGCCCCCGGCATCGACCCGCGGACGCTTGTGCAGGGACGCGAAATCTATCTTGCCCGCTGTGCCCAATGCCACGGCAAGAACCTTGAGGGCCAGAAGGATTGGAAAACTCCCTTGGCCTCCGGCCGCTTGCCGGCACCGCCGCACGATGTCACGGGGCATACTTGGCACCATGCCGACAGTGTTCTCGTAGGCGTGACCAGGCACGGCCTCAAACCATACGCGGGAGAGAACTACGAAAGCGACATGCCGGCCTTTGACGGTATCCTGACCGATGCCGAGATCGATGCGATCTGGGCCTATGTCAAAAGCACCTGGCCGGACCGGCAACGGCAATACCAGGAACAGATCACCCGGCAGGCGGGCGCCACGACAAAATAGAAACTAGGGATGATTTAGAGTTTCGTTTGCATCAAAAAAAGGGCAAACATACGACTAGGGGTCCGCCAGAAGACTACGATAGTATTCCGCGTCTTTCTGGGAGAGCATGGGAATGATGGCCCGTATTGTTTCTCCACCTTTGATCTTTCCCTTGAGGCGATACATCCAATCCGATATCCGGTTTGGATCGACGTCCACGCGCTGAAGATACTTCACCGAGCGAACGTGCAGGGGTTCGTTCGCTATCGCGCAACTCGATTTCTCAGCATTCCCCTCGATGCTGCCACACCAGAAATGCTCTGTAGCATCGCCATCGCTAATCGCAACCTTAAGCGAGAACCCCTCTTCTCCCGGGCCGGGTGAACCGAACTTTTCCCAGAATGCAGGTAGCGAGGCGCGAGCCTTCTCAATCGCTGCATTCATCGCAGGATCATGCTGTGAGAACAGCACAGTATCCTGGGCAGAAGCCGAGATGCTGTAAATCGAGCAGAAGACTGCCAGGATCGCAATCATACCGCGGCAAGGCTGGGACATTAGTCGCACGCGGCGTTCTCCTGTTTCTATTGACGGGATATCACAGCTACATTCGGGCACAAGCCACATTCATAAACACCCCGCGAGGATCTTTCTTCGCGGGGTTGGGTTCGAGTTGATTGTTAGTGCCCGGCCAGCACCGCCAGAAGCAACAGCACCACGATGTTGGTGATCTTGATCGCCGGGTTGCGGGCGGATGCCTCGGCTATTCCTTGCTGTCCGGCGTTTCAGCCTGCAACAAACCGTAATTCTGCTCGCCAATTTTCTCGAGCAGACCGAGCTCGGTCTCAATGGCGTCGATGTGTTCCTCCTCATCCTTCAAGAGTTCCGAGAACAGTTCCATCGAGACGTAATCTTTCGCATCGTGACACACCTGCCGGGCTTCGCGATAGAATTCCCGCGCACTCTGCTCCACCTTCAAATCGCACTCGAGCACCTCCCTGATGTTCTGTCCGATTGACAAGGCATCAAGTGATTGCAGGTTCGGGTGACCATCGAGAAACACAATTCTGGCAATCAACTTGTCGGCGTGCTGCATTTCCTCGATCGATTCCGCACGCTCTTTCTTGGCGTATTTGCCAAAACCCCAGCCCTCGAGGAGCCGATAGTGCAGCCAGTACTGACTGACCGCCGTCAGCTCATGCCGCAACGCCTTGTTCAGGTATTCGATGACATTCTTGTCGCCCTTCATGGTGGTCGCTCCTCGCTCGAATACTCTCGGGATTTAAATCAGGGTTTGGCTTGCCAATCAAGAGAGCCGCTGTTGAAGCGCGTCGGTAGCCGACATGATGTGGTTGTAAACGTTCTCCATGCAGGCGCCGCATTGTGGGCGGGCGCCGCAGGAGAAGAACACGGCACCCGGCGTGATCACCCGATGCGGATCGTCCGACAAGAGCGTCTCAACCGCGGAGCGGATGCCGGCGGATGTGAGGATATTGCAATGACAGACAATCATGAGCGGATTCCCGGTTCACCCTGGGAAGTCCGATGCATCCTCCCCGCAAACCGCGGCATGCCGGGCGCTTGCCGCGCGCTGAGACGATTGCGGCCCATTCCTTGTATCATCCCGGCGCTCCCAATTGGCAGGTCACCCATGCAGTTTCGGCGGTATGCAAGTTCAAGGCTCGCCGCAATCTTGATTATCCGACAATTTTAGTCAGCTATAAAGT
>JBOHKD010000046.1:0-8381 GCA_050728895.1 Aestuariivirga sp. | reverse complement strand
AGCCCGCCCCCCGCAAACCCCGGCCCGGCGCCAGCAACGAGATCGCTTCCAGAAGATTGGTTTTGCCCGCGCCATTGGGACCGCTAAGCGCCACCAAGGGGGCTCCCGCATCGAGTCTCAGGCCCGCATAGTTGCGGAAATCGGTAAGGGTTAGGCGGGTCAGCCGGTGCGCGGCGGAATGGGTCACGGACCTTAGATCAGATGCGCATCGGCATCAGCACATAGAGCGCCTGATCGTCGCCGGGATCGCGGATGATGGTGGGCGAGCCCGCGTCCGCCAGATTGAAGATCATGGTGGGTGATTTCATCTGCCCCGCCACATCGAGGAGATAGCGCGAGTTGAATCCGATATCGATGGGATCGGCATCGTAGGTGGCGGCGATTTCCTCTTCCGCCGAGCCTGAGTCCGGGTTGTTCACCGTCAGCATCAGCTTGCCCGCCGAAATGTTGAGCTTCACGGCGCGCCCCTTTTCCATCGAGATGGTGGACACGCGGTCCACCGCCTCGGAAAAAATCTTGGTATCGAGGTCGAGCACCTTGTCGTTGTGGCGAGGAATAACCCGCTCATAGTCGGGAAAGGTGCCGTCGATGAGTTTCGAGGTAAGAATGAGATTGCCCGCGGTGAAGCGGATTTTGGCGGTTGAGAGGGCGACCTCGATCTCGCCGTCGAGCCCCTCGAAGAGCTTTACGGCTTCCAACACCGTCTTGCGGGGCACGATGATGCCGGGCATGCCCTTGGCGCCTTCCGGCCGCGCCATCTGGGCTTGAGCCAGGCGATGGCCGTCGGTGGCAACAGCGCGCAGCAGCGAACCGGTAGCTACCTCATGCAGATAAATGCCGTTCAGATAATAGCGGGTCTCTTCTGTCGAGATAGCGAAACGGGTTTTTTCGATGAGGCCTTTGAGATCGCTCGCGGCAATGGTGAAACGGTGCGAAAGCTCGCCCGCCGCAAGATCGGGGAAATCCTCCGGCGGCAGGGCAGCCAAGGTAAAACGCGAACGTCCCGCCAGGATCGAGATGCGGCCCTGATCGGGCCCCTGTTCAAGTTCAAGCTGGGCGCCGTCGGGGAGCTTTCTCACAATATCATGGAGCATGTGGGCGGGGACGGTCGTGGCCCCGTCGCGAAGCACCTCGGCGGCAGCACTTTCGACGATCTCAATATCGAGATCGGTGGCGGTGAGTTTCAACTGGCCGCTGCTTGCCTGCACCAGGACATTGGACAGGATGGGGATGGTATTGCGCCGCTCCACCACGCTCTGCACATGGTTCAGCACCTTCAGGAAAGCTGACCGTTCAATCGTCACACGCATAAATGGATATTCCCCTGGATGTCGTCCCGGCCGACGGCGCCGGGCCGGAGACATTGGCGCGGTTGGGCCTTGCTTTCAAGTCCCGTGAATATCTATCCTTGCTCCACCAGCCGGATCAGCAGGGCCACTTCGCGGGCGAGCTTGTCGTCGTTTTTGATCTGCTCCTCGATCTTGCGCACGGCATGCAGCACGGTTGAATGGTCGCGCCCGCCGAACCTGCGGCCGATCTCGGGGAGCGAGCGCGCGGTGAGCTTCTTGGCAAGATACATGCCGATCTGGCGCGGCACGACAACGGCGCGGGCGCGCCTAGGCGACAGGAGATCGGTACGTGCCACATTGTAGTGGCGGCCGACGATTTTGAGGATGTCGTCGATCTTGATACGGGCGCCATCGGGGTTGGTCTGCATGTCGCGCAGCACCAGGGCCGCGAGATCAAGCGTGATGGGCGCGTGGTTGAATTGCCGGTAAGCCGAAACGCGATTTAAGGCGCCTTCCAATTCGCGGCCGCCGCCGGTGATGCAGTTGGCGATGAATTCGAGCACTTCGCCGGGGATTGCCACGGCGCTGTCGCGCGACTGCATGGCTTCGTAACGGCCATGAACAATGCGGCGGCGGAGTTCGAGATCGGGAAGCTCGATATCGACCACCAGGCCCCCCATCAGGCGCGAGCGCATGCGCTGGTCGATCATGTCGAGTTGGGCGGGCGGCACGTCGGCGGCGACGATCACCTGGCGGCGTTGATCGACCAGCGAATTGAAGGCGTGGCAGAATTCCTGCTGCATGGTCTTGCCCTGCAGGAACTGGAAATCGTCGATCAGCAGCACGTCGATGGAATGGAATTGGTCCTTGAAGGAAATCGTGTCGCGCTGCCGGAGCGCCAGCACGAAACTATACATGAAGCGCTCGGCGGTGAGGAACATCACCTTGCGGCCTGGGCGTCGCTCACGGATGCGGTGGCAGACGGCATTGAGCAAATGGGTTTTGCCGAGCCCCGACTGGGCGTGAATGAACAGCGGATTGAAGCTGATGGAAGCGCCCGCCACCGCATCGGCGACACGGCTTACGGCGGCGTGGGCGAGCTGGTTCGAGCCGCCGACGATGAAGCTTTCAAAGGTTTGGTTGGGATCGATGGCACCCTGGCGATCAAGTGCCATCGGTTGCGGCGACCGGATCGCGGCGGCGGCGGGAGAACCGTTGCGGTTTGCCTCACCCGTATCGAGTTTGCGTTCCAGCTCCCGCTCCTGGGATTCCGCGGCGCGGTGCGGCAGTCCGCGGGTTCGCACCCTTACCTGCACGGCGTCGAGATGGCCAAGCTCGGTCTCTCCGGTCTTCTGCAGACGTGAAAGATAGTGATTTTCGATCCAGGATTTCAGAAAGCGCGTCGGCACCGAGACCGCTAGGCGGCCTTGCCGGCACTCCTCGAGTTCCATGCGGGCGAACCAGCTTGAGTAGAGGTCTTCTCCAAGCTCGGCACGGAGACGCTGTGCCACACGCTCCCACTTCTGTTTGAGATCGGTTGTCAATGCACTGATCATGTCTGTCAATTTCCCGCGCTTGAACCGCGCATCCCATGTTCTGAAGTTCAGTAATGGCGAAGCCCGCCTTTACGCGTCACTTTCCCGCACACAAACCTACCCCGTGTGGGGGGACGCCCGATGGAATGATGTCATGACCGCCCTTGTCCCTTCTTGTGCCCTTAGCGCTTTCGCCTGCATGAATACTCATGACTCGCGCACAACCCATCCCGCTCCGAGGGCAAAGCCCGTCCGGCACCCAATTGCTTTATTTTGGTGTGGAAGTACCGCGACGCGCCGCCCCGCAGGAATTCTCAGTCCTAACCTACCCGCGCGGGGCGAAAGTTTATCGGCCAGCGCAGGTATGAACCTACAGAAGTCCGACAGGAAGCTGCAACTTGAATCCGCTATCCATCAGTACACGGAGCGAGCAGGCGCGGTCACGGATTTCCAGGGGTTTCGGTCCGTCAATTCTAAACCCATGATGTCAAACCGGATTTCATCCAGCGCGGGGACACGCGGAGTGTGACAGCTTTGCAACAGTGGTTCACGGACGTTGGTAAATCCCGGGGCGCGAACCGCGTATGCCCGCACGCGGTCTGCCAGGAGCTAGGCCAAGCTGTTGAAAATCAACGACAATTTTTGTGCAAGACCGTCCGTCGGCTGAACAAAAAATCGCGCCGGAAGCGGGTTCAGACGCGATTCACATTCAAGATTTACAGAATTGTCTTACGCTTTCAGCGCCTTGACCCTGCTTGTCAGGCGCGACACCTTGCGCGATGCGGCATTCTTATGCAGCACGCCCTTCTGGGCGCCGCGCATCAATTCTGGCTGTGCCGCCTTAAGCGCCTCTTGGGCGGCGGCCCCATCGCCCGAGGCAAGCGCCTCTTCGACTTTACGCACCGAGGAGCGCAAGCGGCTCATGCGGTTCTTGTTGATTTCGTTGCGGCGGGCGGCGGCGCGCGTGGCCTTCTTCGCCGATTTGGTATTGGCCATGAATAATCCTGCTGGTCTGAAACGCTTCCGATTGCGAGCGGGGCTTATAGGGTGGCAAAAACACCCCGTCAATCGCCTTACCCGCCGCCGCTTGCCGCCTCGAAATAAGCGCGGGTGAGGGCGCGCGGATGTTGGGGATCGCCGGGTCTCCCGGTCAAGGCGTAACGCAGCCACAATCCATCGATCATGGCGGCGATGCCTTCGGCAAGCCGCGCCGCAGGCCCACGATCCATGAGCTTGACCAGGTCATGCATCAGATTGGCCCGCAGGCGCCGATGATAAAGAGTGAGGATGCGCTGCAGATGCCGCGACTGGCGGGCATTGCCATAGAGTGCCAGCCAGGTGCTGAACACCTGCTCCTTGAACTGCCCTTCGCCGAAGGAGGCATCGATTAAGGCATTGACGCGCTCGCGGGGGGTTCGCGCACCGCGTAGGCGGGCCACGGCGTCGCGGCGCAATTCGGCGAGCAGGCTCCGCATGGTTTGGAAGAGAAGCTCATCCTTGTCGGTGAAATAATGATGCACGACGCCGGAGGAAACCCCCGCCCTCCGGGCGATCCGGGCCACCGTGGCATTGGCAAAACCATGTTCGTGGATGGCGCCGATCGCCGCTTCCACCAATTGCTTGCGCCGGATCGGTCCCATGCCTAGTTTGGGCATTAGCATCTCCTCGGCAGAGGCTAGATTTATATTGGTTAGCTGTCCAACAAAAATCTTGACTAAGGCCGAGGGGGCGACTGTAGTCGGGCGATCCACCGTGGAGTTTCCGCGCAGGATGCTCCCGGTCAACACAGGGAGGATTGAAATGATTTCGACGCTTAGGAAATTCGCCGGCGCTCTTGCAATTGGCGCTAGCGTAATGGCGCTGGCTGCTCCGGCATTCGCCGGGGATGCCGAAAGTTGCAAGGCCGTGCGCTTCGCCGATGTGGGCTGGACCGACATTCAGGTGACCACAGGCACCACCCAGGTGGTAATGGAGGCTTTGGGCTATGCGCCGGAGGTCAAGACCCTTTCGGTGCCGGTGGCCTATGCCTCGCTGAAGAACAAGGACATCGATGTCTTCCTCGGCAACTGGATGCCGAGTATGAGCGCTGATGTGAAACCCTATATGGACGACAAGTCGGTCGAAGTGATCGGTACCAACCTGGAAGGTGCGGGCTATGGCCTGGTGGTTCCACAGTATGTGGCCGACGCCGGCGTCAAGAGCCTGACCGATCTCGGCGCGCACAAGGACAAGTTCAGCGGCAAGATTTACGGCATTGAGGCCGGTAATGACGGCAACCGCATCATCGCCACGATGATCGCCGACGCCAACAACAAACTCGAAGGTTTCGAACTGGTCGAAAGTTCGGAAGCGGGCATGTTGACGGAAGCCGAGAAGGCGATGAAGAACAATGAATGGATGGTCTTCCTGGGCTGGACGCCGCATCCGGTCATGGGTGAAATGAAGCTCGCCTATCTCGACGGCATGGGAGATTCGGGGTTCGGTGCCGCGACGGTTCTAACCAACGTGCGCGCCGGCTATACAGCGGAATGCCCCAATGCCGGCAAGCTCCTGGCGAACCTCAAGTTCGATCTTGCCATGGAAGGCGCCATGATGGAACCGGTGCTTAAGGATGGTGCCGATCCGAAGGCCACCGCGCAGGCTTGGCTGAAAGCCCATCCGGATGCGGTGAAGCCATGGCTCGAAGGCGTGACGGCCTTCGACGGTAGCGACGCCATGGCAGCCGTCACCGCAGCGCTTGCCAACTGACGGTTCAACCGAACCCAACGAGAATGGACGGCCGCGGGTTTCCGCGGCCGATCCATCGGAGTAGAGTTATTCCAGCGGGGAGGGAAAGATGGATCCCGTTTCCAAGTTCATTGCTGCCTGGAAAGTTCCCATCGGCAAGTGGGGCAAGTCGTTCATCGACTTCATTGTCAACTACTTCCAGTGGTTCTTCGACGGCATTTCCACCGTGCTGGAATGGAGCGTCGAAGGCACCACCTTCCTGCTGCTGCAGATACCGCCCTTCATCCTGGCCATAGTGCTAGCCGCCGGCGTATATTGGCTGCGCCGGTCCAAGGGATTGGCGCTTCTGGCGTTGATCGGACTGCTGTTCATTATCAATCAGGGTCTGTGGAAGGAGACGGTGCAGACGCTGGTGCTGGTCGTGGCGGCAACCGCGCTGTCGATGGCCATTGGCGTGCCCATTGGTATCTGGGCGGCGCACAAGCCCAAGGTCTGGCGGGTGACTCAGCCAGTGCTGGACCTCATGCAGACCATGCCAACCTTTGTGTATCTTATCCCCATTCTCATTCTCTTCGGGCTTGGCGCCGCCCCGGCGCTTATCGTCACCATCATCTTCGCCATGCCCGCGCCGGTCCGCATGACCTATCTGGGACTTACCTCCATTCCAAAGCCGATGTTGGAGGCCGGTGAAAGTTTCGGCGCCACCAAGCGCCAGCTTCTGTGGAAGGTTGAATTGCCAGCCGCCTTGCCGTCGATCATGGCGGGACTCACCCAATGCATCATGCTGTCGCTGTCGATGGTGGTGTTTGCGACGCTTATCGGCGCACCCAGTCTTGGTAATCCGGTCAACAAGGCGCTGGCCAACCGCAACATTCCGCTTGGCATCGAAGCGGGTCTCGCCATCGTCATCCTTGCCATCCTGCTCGACCGCGCCCTTGCCATGAAGGCGGGGGACAAGAAATGAGTGTCGCCGTCGAATTCAAGAATGTCGACATCATCTTCGGCAAGAGCGCCAGCCAGGCGCTCGCCATGCTCGACACGGGCCTAAGCCGCTCCGACATTCTGGCCAAGACCGGGTCGGTACTGGGCGCTGCAAATGCCAGTTTGGTAGTGAAGGAAGGCGAAATTTCGGTGCTGATGGGGCTTTCGGGCTCGGGCAAGTCGACGCTGCTGCGAGCCGTCAACGGCCTCAACAAGGTCACGCGCGGTGAAGTGCTGGTAAAGGATGGCGCGAAAATGGTCGACGTCGTCACCTGCAACGACGACACCTTGCGCCGTGTGCGCCAGCATCAGGTCGCGATGGTGTTTCAGCAATTTGCCTTGCTGCCATGGCGCACGGTCGCCGAAAATGTCGGGTTTGGCCTGGAACTCGCGGGGGTTGCGGAAACGGAGCGCAAGGCCCGCGTCGCCACGCAATTAAAGCTCGTCGGTCTCGACCAGTGGGCGGGGAAGTACGCCCATGAACTTTCCGGTGGCATGCAACAGCGCGTCGGGCTCGCCCGCGCCTTTGCCACCGAAGCGCCGATCCTTCTCATGGATGAGCCCTTCTCCGCCCTCGACCCCCTGATCCGCACCAAACTTCAGGATGAACTCCTTCAACTGCAGAAGTCGCTGAAGAAGACAATCATCTTCGTCAGTCACGATCTTGAAGAAGCGCTCAAGATCGGTAACCGCATCACCATCATGGAAGCCGGCCGCATCGTGCAGTCTGGAAGCCCCGAGGACATCGTGCTTCGGCCCGCCAACGACTATGTGCGAGAGTTCATCGCCAACGTGAATCCGCTTAGCGTGCTCACCGCCTGGAACGTGATGCGGTCCATCCATGAGCTCGAAAAAGCGGGCGACGGCTGGGTATGGCTCGACAAGCGCAAGACGACGCGGTTCAGGCTCGACAAAAACAGCAAGGTCGTGGCGGCCGAACGCGACAGGAAGCAGGCCGACTGGGTGCCCTGTACCGAAGTCGAAAAACCCGTGGCTCCCGGCACGCGCGCAGTTTATTGGGCCCGGCCCGGCACCACGCTCAAGGTCGTGATGCTTGCCATGCACAACGCCGATACCGCTCCCGTGGCGCTCTTCGACGACGACGACCGCTTCGTGGGAGCGATCGGAGTGCGCAATGTGTTGCAGGCCGTGCTCAAGCGCTCCGACTGAGCAAGAGCCACCGCCCACCTACGGCACCAGCACTGGCGGCTCTTGAAACTCGTGCGTGGGATTTTCATATTAGGTCTATAGAAACCTGTGGTGCCATCTGGGCCGCAGGGCGAAAGCTGCCTTTTGAGGAGCAACACGATGCCGCGCCTATCCCTGTTTTCTTCGCCCCTGCTGCTGGGCTTCGATGAACTTGAGCGCATGCTCGACCGCGCCAGCAAGATTTCGGGCGAGGCTTATCCTCCCTACAATATCGAGCGCCTGCCACGTGCTGAAGGCGAGGCCGAGCGCCTGCGCATCACGCTGGCCGTCGCCGGCTTCGACCGCGACGAGATCGCGATTACGATCGAGGAAAACCAACTGGTGATCCGGGGCAACCAGAAAGACGATGGCACCCCCGAATTTTTGCATCGCGGCATCGCGGCACGCCAGTTCTCGCGCGTTTTCGTGCTGGCCGACGGCATGAATGTGGTGGGCGCCAGGCTCGCCAACGGATTGCTCGAAATCGGCCTAGAGCGGTTGGAACCAAAACGGCTCGTCCGCCGTATAGAGATTGGAGGATAAGATCATGAACGCGGAAAATGTGAAAAAGACCATGACCTTTTCCGAACAAGATTTTGCCCGGCTTGGCGGCGGAGCGCTGGCCTATATCCGCGAGATCCAGGGAAAGGAAGCCACACGG
>JBOHKD010000045.1:0-8437 GCA_050728895.1 Aestuariivirga sp. | reverse complement strand
GTGCGTGTCACGGCCATGACGAGAAAAACAAGTGCGGGCATGACGAAAAGTAGAAGTGACGATTCAACGCAGAAAATTCTACTTCGGCAGCATCCCCTCATGGGCGAGCAAATGGATGGCATTGACGATTGCGTCAAAGCCTTCCATCGCCGGCTTGCTGACATGCCTTGCCCGCATGTAGGAATGCGCCAGCGTCGGCTCCCGCCGCAGCTTCGTGCCGATCCCGGCCTCCTGAAGTTTCCGGTGAAAGAGAATGCCGTCGTCGCACAGGGGATCGTGTTCGGCCACCGTGATATAGGCGGGCGGAAGGCCGGAAAGATCGGTGGCGAGATTGGGCACGGCGTAAGGGTCGGTCCAGCTTTTCCCGCCGCGCGGGCCCAGAAAACTTTTCAGATAGAAGATCATCTCGTCGCGCGTGAGGCAGGGCGCATGGGCGTTGCGCCTATAGGAATCGGTTTTGGTATCGGCTCCGAGAACCGGATAGATCAGTATTTGTCCGCGCAGTTGCGGCATGCCGCGGTCGCGCAACGAAAGTGCCAGGCCGACAGTCATCTGGCCGCCCGCGCTATCGCCCGCCCCGATAATGTGAGTGGGGTCGATACCCATCGCCCGCCCCGCCGTGCGCATCCAGTCGAGGACCTTGTGGGAATCCTCCAGTTGCGCGGGATGGGGATGTTCCGGCGCCAGCCGGTAATCGGCCACGACCACCACGACATCGGCCCGGTCGGCGATCTCCGCGCACATATCGTCGTGGGTTTCGCAGGAACCCAAAACCCAGCCGCCGCCATGAAAATAAATGACACCAGGCTTGGGCTGATTGCCCGGCGGCCGGAAGATGCGCACGGGAACACCGCCCGCATCGAGATCCTCGACCATCAGACGCTCCGGCCGGGGTGCCCGGAACATGCGGCAGACCTTGTCCCAGGCCTTACGCTGCCGGTCGAGCGGCCAGTGCGCCGACTCCGGCGGGGAATGCCGCGACAGTTCCTTATAGAAGGTCAGCATTCCGGGATCGACGGGGACATGCGGCATGGTTCTGTATTCCTGCGGACATATCTGTCATATGCGGACGATAACTTTGCCCGAATGAGTGCCAGCCGTCCATTACCCATCATGTTGTGGCCTTTCACCAAGCAGGAAACCGAAACGGACGTGAAGCCGGGCGCCGATCCCATGGCCGCGCGCCGCCGTCTCGCCGATTTCGTGCTGGCCTTTCCCGATCCCGTCATGGTGCTCGATCAAACGGGCATCGTCATCGTCGCCAACGAGCCGGTCCGGGACGTGCTCGACATGGACCCCATCGATCAGCATCTTTCCGCGGCGATCCGGGCACCCGCCGTCCTCGATGCGGTGAATGATGCCATCGTGGGTCATGCTCCGGTCCGCGTTGAGTATGAGTTGCGCGTTCCGCTGCCCCGCCATTTCGATGTTTACGTGTCCCCAATCGCGGCCTTCGAACCGGGCGAGCCCGCGGTTCTCGTCGTGCTCAAGGATTTGACCCGCGAACAGCAGATCGAACGGATGCGGGCCGATTTTGTCGCCAATGCCAGCCACGAACTCCGCACCCCCTTGGCGGCACTCTCCGGATTCATCGAAACCCTGCTGGGCGCCGCCAAAAACGATGCCGCGGCGCGCGAAAAATTTTTAGAGCTAATGCGTGGGCAAGCAGAGCGCATGAAACGGTTGATCGACGGCCTGCTTTCCCTGTCGCGCATCGAAATGAATGTCCATCTGCAACCCTCAGGCAACGCCGACCTAGCGCAACTGGCGCGCCAGGCCGCCGACATCATGTCCGGCATGGCGAAAGCTGAAGCCTGTGAAATCAGAATCGATTTGCCCGAACCGCTGGAAGTTACCGGTGACCGCGATGAACTTTTGCAAGTCATCCAGAATCTCGTGGAGAATGCGATCAAATACGCCAGCGCCGGAAAATATATCGATATCGCGGGCCGCCATGACGGGGCCCGTGTGGAACTCTCGGTTCGCGACCATGGCGCAGGCATTGCCGCCGAACACATGCCGCGCCTCACCGAGCGTTTCTACCGCGTCAGCGTGCAGGAAAGCCGGTTGCGCGGCGGAACCGGGCTTGGCTTGGCCATCGTCAAGCATATTCTCAACCGCCATCGGGGCAGGCTTCAAATTGCCTCCGAGGTTGGCAAAGGCAGCGCCTTCACTATCCGGATTCCTGCCAGAAAACAACAAGATAGATCGTCATAATTGTGTAATGGAGGCGTCACATAACCTATATGTCGCGATCCTAGTTTCGGCGCCGTTCGCTAACAGGAGACAATGGAACCATGAAACGAATTCTCATCGCCGCAAGCGTTTTGGCCTTGCTCGCTAGCCCGGCGTTCGCCCGGGACCAGATCCGCATCGTCGGGTCCTCAACCGTTTACCCCTTCACCACCGCCGTTGCCGAAGCTTTCGGCAAAGCCACGGCCATGAAAACCCCGGTTGTGGAATCGACCGGAACGGGCGGCGGCATGAAATTGTTCTGCGCCGGTCTTGGCGAGGATACGCCCGACTTCACCAACGCCTCGCGCCAGATCAAGAAGAGCGAATTCGACGATTGCGCCAAGAACGGCGTCGCTGAAATCGTCGAGATCAAGGTAGGCTTCGATGGTCTCTCCGTCGCCCACGCGAAGGCGGCCCCGGATTTCGGCCTGACCAAGCAGCAACTGTTTATGGCGCTGGCAAAGGAAGTTCCCGGCAAGGATGGCAAGCTCGCCGCCAATCCTTACAAGATGTGGAACGAGATCGATGCCGCGCTTCCCGCCGTGAAGATCGAAGTATTGGGCCCGCCACCCACCTCGGGCACCCGTGACAGCTTCATGGAGCTGGTCATGGAGAAGGGCGCCGAGAAGTTCGACACGCTCGCCGAAATGAAAAAGTCCGATGCCAAGGGCTTTGAGGCGGTTTGGAAAGCCATGCGTGAAGATGGAGCCTTCGTTGAAGCCGGCGAGAATGACAATCTCATCGTGCAGAAGCTGCAGGCCAACCCGGAAGCCTTGGGCATCTTCGGTTTCTCCTTCCTCGAGCAGAATGAAGCGACCATCAAGGACATCGCCATCGACGGCGTGGCTGCGGCCTATGAGACGATCGCCGACGGCAGCTACAAGGTGGCCCGCCCGCTTTTCGTCTATGCCAAAAAGCAGCACATGGACAAGGTTACGGGCATGAAGGAATTTATCGCCGAATATGTTTCCGACAAGGCGATTGGCACCGATGGCTATCTCGCCGACAAGGGCCTCGTGACCCTTCCGGGCGACCAGGCCGAAAAGACCCGCGCCGCCGCCACCTCGCTTGAGGTATTAACCGGCGAAAAACTGAAGTAAGATCGGCCGGGTGGAAGGGTCCGCGGATGTACCGGCTCTTCCACCTAATTCGACCGACGATTTCAAGCGCGTTAGACAGGGGCAACTGACGTCGTGATCGCCTGGACCGTTCTCATCGTATCCTTGCTGGCGGCATCGGCCTTTGTACTTGGCCGGGCGCGGGCCAGGGCCTTGCGCGTGGGATCGGGATCCATGCTCCATTCCCTGCCGGCCTATCACGGCCTCTATCTCGCTACAGGTGCTGGATTCGCGAGCGTGTTCGCCGCCGCGATCGCGGGTTTTGCCCTGGGTCCCGGATCGTTTGCCGTGCCGCTTATGGCCGCGCTGGCCGGCGCTGCCGGGGCGATAGCCCTGTTTCCCCGCATCTCCACGAAATTCCGTGCACGGAATGCCTTCGAGCGCTTCGTCATGTTTTTGCTGGTGGCCTGCTCCGCCGTGGCGGTCATGGCCACCGCCGGCATTGTTTTTTCCGTGTTGTTCGAGTCGCTGCGCTTCTTCGGCGAAGTTCCAGTCGCCCAGTTTTTATTCGGCACGGTTTGGGCGCCCACCGCCGAGCCTCCGTCTTTCGGCATCCTTCCGCTTCTCGCCGGCACGTTGCTGATCACCCTCATCGCCATTCTTGTGGCCGGGCCATTGGGCCTGCTCTCGGCCATCTACATGGCGGAATATGCCTCTCCGAAGCTCCGCGGCATTGCCAAGCCGCTGCTTGAAATGCTGGCGGGCGTGCCAACGGTCGTTCTCGGCTTTTTCGCCGCCTTGACGGTGGCGCCTCTTATCCGTACCGCAGGGCAATCGATCGGCTTGCCGGTAGCTTCCGAATCGGCGCTCGCGGCCGGACTCGTCATGGGCATGATGATCGTGCCGCTGATTTCCTCGCTTTCCGACGATATCATCAACGCCGTGCCGCAATCGTTGCGGGATGGCTCCTACGCCATGGGCGCCACCCAATCGGAAACCATCCGGCGCGTGGTGCTCCCCGCCGCCCTTCCCGGCATTGTGTCGGCTTTCATGCTGGCCATTTCGCGCGCCATCGGCGAGACCATGATCGTGGTCATGGCGGCGGGCCTTGCGGCCAATCTTACGTTCAATCCCTTTGCCGCCGTAACCACCATTACCGTGCAGATCGCCACGCTTCTGGTGGGCGATCAGGAATTCGATTCCGCCAAAACGCTTTCGGCTTTCGCCCTCGGCTTCGTGCTCTTCCTTTTCACCCTGGTGCTCAACTACATCGCCCTGCGCATCGTCCAAAGATACCGTGAGCAATATGACTGACACATTCAGGAAAGGCGATCCGGCCCTGGTGGCCCGGCGATATCGCGCGGAACGGCGGTTTCACGCCTATGGTGCGATAGCACTCGGCCTCACAGCGCTTTTCCTGGCCTTCCTCGTGGCCGACATCGTGGCAAAGGGCTGGCCCTCCTTTCTCGAGCATCGCGCGATTTTGAACGTGACCGTCGATCCGGCCAAGGTCGATGCGGCTGCACCCCGGCAGGGCGATTTCCAGGCCATGGTCAAGGAAGCCTTGCGCCGCGAGTTTCCCGCCGTCACGGCGCGCGGCGAGCAGAAGAAGCTGAGCGGCCTGTTGTCGATTGGCGCTGCCGACGATCTCCGCGATAAAGTCATGACCGACCCCGTTCTCATCGGCACGGAACTGAGCGTTCCCGTGCTGCTTTCCGATGACGCCGACCTCTATCTCAAGGGCCACGACACCGGCCGCATGTCCGGACCTGAGACCACCTGGCTTGAAACGCTGAAGGATCGCGGTCTCATCGAGCGGGGTTTTGCGTGGCGCTTTTTCACCTCGGGTGATTCCCGCGAGGCCGAACTGTCGGGGATCAAGAGCGCGCTGGTGGGCTCGCTCCTCACTATCGCCGTCACCCTTCTGCTCAGTCTCCCGCTGGGCGTGGCGGCCGCCATCTATCTTGAGGAATTCGCGCCCAAGAACCGCTTCACCGATTTGATCGAAGTGAACATCAATAACCTCGCCGCCGTGCCATCGATCATCTTCGGCCTGCTCGGTCTTGCCGTGTTCCTCAACTTCTTTGGCCTGCCGCGATCGGCAACCCTCGTTGGCGGCCTGGTGCTGGCGCTGCTCGTGCTGCCCACCATCATCATCGCCTCGCGCGCCGCCTTCAAGGCGGTACCGCCGTCGGTCAAGGAAGCGGCCTTGGGTGTCGGCGCCTCGCACCAGCAGGCGGTGTTTCACCACATGCTGCCGCTGGCTATTCCCGGTGTTTTGACCGGCACTATTCTTGGCGTGGCCCGCGCATTGGGCGAAACCGCTCCACTCCTGATGATTGGCATGGTGGCCTTCATTGTCGATGTACCGGCAAGCTTCACCGAGGCGGCGACCGTGCTGCCGGTGCAAATCTACCTGTGGTCGGATCTGCCGGAAATCGCTTTCCAGTCGCGCACCGCCGCGGCCATCATCGTGCTGATAACCGTTCTCTTCGGTCTCAATGGCATCGCAATCTATCTGCGCAAGCGCTTCGAACGGCGCTGGTAGGTCAACAGGGTGAGTTCCATGAACGATATGACGGCAACGATCGTGACGCCCGCCCGCCCGCGCATCATGGCGGAGCGCGCGGTGAAGATCGCGGCCAAGGATGTGAACGTCTATTATGACGGCAAGCAAGCCATAAGGTCGCTGTCGATCGACATTCCCGACCGCGCCGTCTCCTCCTTCATCGGCCCTTCGGGCTGCGGCAAGTCCACCTTCCTGCGCGCCATCAACCGGATGAATGACACGATTCCAAGCTGCCGCATGACAGGCCGCATTCTGATCGACGGCAAGAATATTTATGACCGCGACCTCGACGTGGTGCAGCTTCGCGCTCGCGTCGGCATGGTGTTCCAGAAGCCCAATCCCTTCCCGAAATCGATCTTCGAGAACGTTGCCTATGGCCCGCGCATCCACGGGATGGCGAAGAACAAGGCGCATCTTGAGGAAATTGTTGTCGCCAGTCTGAACCGGGCGGGCCTGTTCGAGGAAGTAAAAGACCGTCTCGGCCATTCCGGCACCAGCCTTTCCGGCGGCCAGCAGCAGCGCCTGTGCATCGCCCGCGCCATCTCGGTCAATCCGGAAGTGATTCTCATGGACGAGCCCTGTTCAGCACTCGATCCCATCGCCAGTGCCAGGATCGAGGAGCTGATCGACGAGCTGCGCAAGAATTTCTGCATTATCATCGTCACCCATTCCATGCAGCAGGCCGCGCGCGTTTCGCAGCTCGCCGCCTTCTTTCATCTCGGCCGGCTGGTGGAGTTCGGCGACACCGATGAGGTTTTCACCAATCCGCAGGAAAAGCGCACCCAGGACTACATCACCGGCCGCTTCGGCTGATACAGACTACGGAGTACCCAATGTCCGAACACATCGTCCGCGCCTATGATGAGGATCTGGCGGCCCTCAAAACCATGCTGGCACAGATGGGCGGCCTGGCCGAACAACAACTCGACGGCGCCATCGACGCTCTGATCCGGCGCGATACGGCACTCGCCAGCACGATCATCGAGGCCGACTCCAAGATCGACGCGCTGGAGCGGCAGATCGAGGAGAAAGCCATCCTGACCATCGCCAGGCGCCAGCCCATGGCGCTCGATCTGCGCGAGATCATGGTGGCGATCCGCATCTCTTCCGATCTTGAGCGTATCGGCGATCTGGCCAAGAATACCGCCAAGCGCACCCACGCCATATCCGATGCGCTGCCGCGCAAGCTCATCACCGGATTGACCCGTATGGGCCGTCTGGCCCAGGAAGAACTCAAGACCGTGCTCGATGCCTATGCCCAGGCCGATGCCGAAAAGGCCATGGCGGTATGGCGCTCGGACGAGGAACTGGATGCGCTCTACAATTCGATCTTCCGCGAACTCCTCACCTATATGATGGAAGACCCGCGCAACATCGGCCTGTGCACCCATCTCCTGTTCGGCGCCAAGAACATGGAGCGCATCGGCGATCATGCCACCAACATCGCCGAAAACATCTATTACCTCGTTCACGGCAAGGCGCTGGCCGAGGAGCGGCCGAAAAAGGATCGCACCAGTGTCATGCACATCGAAAACCCGAAAGCGGGCGCGAGCTAAATGAGTGCGTCGATTCTGGTCGTGGAAGACGAGGAACCGATCCGGATTCTCCTCAGCTACAATCTCGAAGCCGAGGGCTACCGGGTGCGCGCTACCCATCAGGGCGAGGACGTCACCCATCTGGTGGACGAGGAGCGGCCCGATCTCATCTTTCTCGACTGGATGCTGCCGGGAATATCGGGGATCGAGGTCTGCCGGCTGTTGCAGGCAAGACCCGAGACGCGCTCCATTCCCGTGGTCATGCTGACGGCGCGCAGCGAAGAGGCCGAGCGGGTGCGCGGTCTCTCCACCGGTGCTGACGATTACATCGTCAAGCCCTTCTCCGTGCCCGAGCTACTGGCGCGGGTGCGCACCATCCTTCGCCGCGTCAATCCCGATGCCGTGGCCGATGTGCTAAACGCTGGCGAATTGGCCCTCGACCGGCGCACGCGGCGCGTGGCGCGCGGCCCCCGCGACATCCCCTTGTCGCCCACCGAGTTCCGCCTGCTCGAACATCTGATGCAGAATCCGGGCCGCGTGTATTCGAGGGCCCAGCTTCTTGACACCGTATGGGGCCGCGACGTCTACGTCGATGAGCGTACCGTAGACGTGCATGTGGGGCGTTTGCGCAAGTCGCTGAGCCGGGGCCGCGAAACCGATCCGATCCGCACCGTGCGCGCCATGGGCTATGCCTTCGACGAGCGGTTCGGCAAGACCGATGAAGGCCCCGTTGCCGCGCGGCGGCGTTAGCCGAGAGACCCCTCATCCCCGGCTTCGCCGGACCTTCTCCCGCAAGGGGAGAAGGGAAAATTGGTGCAGTGCGTTCTTTGCCCCTCTCCCCTCGCGGGAGAGGGTGGCAGCCGAAGGCTGACGGGTGAGGGGCGACGGTGGTCGCGCTCTAGCCGAAGGAAACCTTGCGGTGGTTGCGGCGGTCCTGCAGAGGCTGATAGGCGAGTCTCGCGTGATATTCGCAATAGGGCGAGCCAACGCGCGGCCCGTGGCCACAAAAGCAGAAACCCTCAGCTCCCGGATCGCCGATG
>JBOHKD010000044.1:0-8453 GCA_050728895.1 Aestuariivirga sp. | reverse complement strand
CCCTTTATCTCGTGGACGTGTCGGTGCGCCTGACAGGCGCTGTTCCGGACAGGCGCTGGCGCAGTTCGGCATGGAAGACGACACTGTTCGGCGTGCTGCTGTCGCTGTCGGAACGCGACGTCTATTCCACCGCGCAGCGCATGGCATTCACCGATGCGCTCGCGGAATACTATCCCGGAATCGAGCCGGCGCTCAATGCAACGGACAGGCGCCAGTTTCACGATGGCATCGCAAGCTTGATCGCGGCTGAACCGGATGCGGACATGCGGGCGGCGCAGACGCGGCTGCTGCGCGCGGGAGCAGACCCTTGAGACGGAGGATTGGACATCATGAAGGCGATATGGAACGGGCAAGTGCTGGCTGAGAGCGAGCGCATTCTCGAGGCGGACGGTTACAAATATTTTCCGCGCGGCACGGTGAAGATGAATCTGCTGCGGAAAGCGCCGCGGACGGGTAGCGATCTCGAATGTCCGCATGGGGTGCAGTTCTACGATGTCACCGCTGACGGGGCGAAGAGTGAGCGCGCCGCGTGGTCCTATGAAGCGCCGAAGCCGGCGATGAGCCACGTCGATCATTGGGTGGCGTTCTGGGAAGACGTTCGGCTGGAATAGCTCAGGCTTTGCGGGTGTAGCGGAAGGTGCAGCGCGGCGCTCCGGCCATGATCGTGTGTTTGCGTTCTAGCGTCATCTTCGAATCATAGCCCTCGCAAAAAGCGCCGTCGCGATTGCACGACATGAGATGGCCGATGTGGGCGAGACCCATTTCCTTGTAAGTCTCGGCATATTTGCAGCGGGTCACGTCGAAGTTAAAGGTGGTCTCATTGCTATCGAGCACTTCGATTTCGAGCCCGCCATCCTTCGTCCACAGTTCAAAAATCTTGACGAAGTGGGCGACCGAGGTGACGCCGCCCGGCGCCTTCTTCGCGAATTCCCCGGCCTCGGCGATGGCGGCCTTGCGAATCGCGGTGTCCAGAATGGCGTTGGCCTTCGCCTCACCCAGTTGCGCCACCATCTCGGCATGGATCGGGCCGATCACCTGCGCTTGCAGGCGGCGCTTCAGGAGGACGGGGAGTTCGGGCATATTATGCTCTGGCCTTCCTTGATTGCGGTGTGCCACCCTAGAGTTGGCCTGTGATTTACATATAAGCCTTGATGATGCCGATGAAGTCGGCGGCCTTGAGGCTGGCGCCGCCCACGAGTGCGCCGTTGACATTGTCGGCGTTAAGCAGCGAAGCCGCGTTGGCGGGCTTGACAGAGCCTCCATATAGCAGGGCGACCCCGGCCCCCTCCCCGCCCATGAGCTTCGCCAGATCGGCGCGGATGTGGCCGTGGACTTCGGCTACTTCGGCGACGGTGGGCGTCAACCCGCTGCCGATAGCCCAGACTGGCTCATAGGCGATGACCGTGTTGGCCGCCGCCGATCCTTCCGGCAGCGAGGCTTTCAATTGGCGCGAAACGACATCGAGGGTTTTGCCGCCTTTACGCTCATCGAGCGTCTCGCCGATGCAGATAATGGCGGTTAGTCCAGCGCGATGGACGGCCTTTGCCTTTTTGTTGACTGTCGCATCGGTTTCGCCATGGCCGGCGCGGCGTTCGGAGTGGCCGACGATGACGGCGGTGCAGCCAGCGTCGCGCAACATTTCGGCCGAGATATCGCCGGTGTGGGCGCCGGAAGCTTCCCAGTGGCAATCCTGTCCACCCAGCATGATGCGGCTCCCCTTCAATATCGACTTGATGCGCCGCGCCAGAACGGCGGGGGGACAGACCATCACATCGCAGCCGAGCGCCACGTCCTTCAGCATGCCGGCCAGGAGCCGCGCTTCTTCGAGCATGGCGAGGCTGCCGTTCATCTTCCAGTTTCCCGCGACCAGCGGACGCGGTGCCATCAATGCCATTCTTGCCCCTCCGGACCTTCGTTAGAGACACATACCGCACTTGCGAGGGGCCGGTCACCTACCTATGATGCGGCCCGCCCGCTTCGGGGCTTACTTCCAAAGGACGACCCATGCTCGATTCACTCCGCAACGCAGCCAAGAGCTGGGTGGCGAAAACCCTTATCTTCATGCTGGCCGGAAGTTTCGGCATTTGGGGCATCGCCGATGTGTTCCGGGGCTATCGGGCCGGGGCGCTTGCCACCGTAGGGTCCGAGGAAATTTCGGTGGAGCAGTATAACCAGGCTTTCCGCAACACCTTGCAGCGCCTGGGCGGCCAAGGGCAAACGCTCTCGCAGGAAGACGCCCGCGAGCTCGGCATCGACCGGCAGGTTCTCTATAATCTCATCCAGTCGGCGGCCGTCACCAACCAGGGCAGAACCCTGAAGCTTGCCGTGGGCGATGATCTGATCGTCAAGGAGACGCAACTGAACCCTGCATTCCAGGATGCTTCGGGCGAGTTCGATCGGGACCGCTTCAGGCGCATTCTCGAAGCCAATGGCATGAACGAACAGATGTATCTGGCGGGGGAGCGGGAGACGCTCCTGCGCATCGCCATCACCGATACGGTGGATGGCGATTTTCCCGCGTCTAGAACCTTAATCGAGGCGTTCTACCGCCAGCGCAACGAACAGCGCGAGGCGCGCTACTTCGTGGTGAAGACGGCCGAAAGCGAAGTCACCCCTCCCACCGATACGGAAATCAAGGCGCAGTACGATGGCAACCCCGCCGCCTACACCGCTCCTGAATATCGCATCGCCGCCCTCATGAAAGCCGAACCCGAAGACGTGGCCGCCCGCATCAGCCTTGCTGACGATGAACTCAGGGCGGGTTACGAGAAATATAAGGGCGACTACTTCACGCCGGAAAAACGCACCATCCTGCAGATGACGTTTCCCAATGCCGATGAGGCCGCCAAGGCCAAGGCGCGCATTACCGCGGGCGAGGATTTCATGGCCATCGCCACCGAACGCGGGCTGAAGGAGGTGGACGTGACCTTCGCGGACAAGACCAAGGTCGACTTCTTCGATCCCGTGATCGCTGAGGCGGCGTTCACCCTTGCCGAGGCTGCGACCAGCGAGCCCGTCAAGGGGAGCCTGGCCATCTCGCTGCTCAAGGCCGTCAAGGTTTCGCCCGAACATCAGAAGAGTTTCGAGGAGGCGAAGGAGGAACTCGGCCAGAGACTTCGCATCGAGAGGGCGCGCGAAGAAATCGACGCCATCTATGGCGCGGTGGAAGACGGCCGTGCCGCCCAGAGTAAATTCGAGGATATCGCCTCCAAGGTGAACATAGCTTTCAAGCTGACGGAGCCATTCGACGCGCAAGGCCGCGGGCAGGACGGCAAGGATATGGACCTGCCGCACAAGGCGGAACTTTTGAAGGCGGTTTTCGAAAGCGATGCCGGTGTCGACAACAATGCCTTGCCGGCGGGCGAGGGCTATATCTGGTATGAGGTGCGCCAGGTGATACCGGAAAAAATCAAGCCGCTCGAAACGGTGCGCGAGCAGGCCGTGGCCGACATTCTCGCCGCCAAGCTCACGGCGCTTTCGGCGGAAAAGGCCCGGAAACTGGTGGAGCGCGCCGGTGGCGGTGCCAGCCTGGACAGCCTCGCCCAAGAAGCCGGTGCAACGATCCAGGCGGCAAAGGGCCTGAAGCGCAACGAGACCACTGCGGATTTTGACACCGAAGCTCTCGCCGCCCTGTTTTCGGTGCCGGAAAACGGTTTTGCCTTCGCCCTTGAAGCCGATGGCAAGGGCGCCAAGGTGATGCAGGCGCAGGCGGTGCCGCTGGCGCCCTTGGTTACCGCATCCGAGGAGGCCAAGACGCTTGCCGACCAGGTTCGAAGCAGCGTCGCCAACGACGTGCTCTTCTCCTATCTCGGCGCCTTGCAAGCCCAGGCCGGTGCCACCATCAACGAAACGCTCTGGCGTCAGATCTCGGGAACGCTAACGCAATAACCCTGATTTCCACCAGAGTATGAACCTTGAAGTTGAACAGCCACAATAGTTTTCCTCACCCTGAGGTGCGAGCGGAACGCGAGCCTCGAAGGGTCCGCTTGTCCCGCGCAATGCTTCGAGGCTTTGCCTTCGGCAAAGCGCCTCAGCATGAGGAAGTTTGATTGATGCCAATCTCTCCCTCCTACCACGATTTCGCCCAAGCTTATGACAAGGGCGCGGCGCAGATCGTTTCGACGAGGCTGGTGGCCGACCTCGAAACCCCGGTCTCGGCCATGCTCAAGCTGGCCCGCAATGCGCGCTATTCCTTCCTGCTCGAGTCGGTCGAGGGGGGCTCGGTGCGCGGGCGCTATTCGATCATCGGCATGAATCCCGATCTGATCTGGAAGGTCGAGGGCAACCGGGCCTCCATCAATCGCAAGGCCAATGCCGATCCCGAGGGGCCTTTCGAGGCTCTGGACTTGCCCCCGCTTGAGGCGCTGCGCGCGCTGCTTGCCGATAGCCGCATCAAGCTTCCCGAGGATGCGCCACCCATGGCGGCGGGTGTGTTCGGTTACATGGGGTACGACATGGTGCGGCTGATGGAAGAATTGCCGCCGCCGAACCCGGATGTGCTCGGCCTCCCCGACGCGATGTTGATCCGCCCCACGGTGATGGCGATTTTCGACAGCGTGCGCGACGAAGTGACGGTGACATCTCCCGTCTATGTCGAAAGGGGCATCGGTTCCAAGGCCGCTTATGCGCGTGCCCGCGAGCGGCTGAACGAAATTGTCGATGCGCTTGACCGGCCGCTCGACCATGTAGCGGCGCGGAGCGATGACGCACCGCCAATGGAGGTTCCGCGCTCCAACACCTCGCCCGAGGAATACAAGGCCATGGTACTCAAGGCCAAGGACTACATTACGGCGGGCGATATTTTCCAGGTGGTGCTGTCACAACGCTTCGAGACCGAATTCACCCTGCCCCCCTTCTCGCTGTATCGCAGCGTGCGGCGCATCAATCCTTCGCCGTTTCTCTATTATCTCGACTTCGACACTTTTTCCGTCATCGGATCGAGCCCGGAACTGATGGTGCGGGTGCGCGACGGCAAGGTGACGATCCGCCCCATCGCCGGCACGAGGCCGCGCGGAATGACATCGGCGGAGGACCGGAAACTTGCAGCGGAGCTTCTGGCCGACCCCAAGGAGCGGGCCGAGCATCTCATGCTGCTCGATCTCGGCCGCAACGATGTTGGCCGGGTCGCCGATATCGGTTCGATCAAGGTGACCGACCAGTTCATCCTGGAGTATTACAGCCATGTGATGCACATCGTTTCCAATGTCGAAGGCAAGCTCGCGGTGAAATATGACGCGATCGACGCGCTGGTGGCGGGCTTTCCGGCGGGCACGGTGTCGGGCGCGCCCAAGGTCCGGGCCATGGAAATCATCGACGAACTCGAAAGCGAAAAGCGCGGCGTCTATGCGGGTTGCGCGGGGTATTTTTCCGCCGATGGCGAAATGGACACCTGCATCATGCTGCGCACGGCAATCGTCAAGGATGGAAAGATGTACGTGCAGGCGGGTGCCGGCGTTGTCGCCGACAGCGTGCCGGAAAGCGAGCACCAGGAATGCATCAACAAGGCCAAGGCCCTGTTCCGCGCCGCCGAAGACGCCGTGCGCTTCGCCGGCCGCGCCGGGAGGGGACAGTGACCCTTCGAGGCTCGCTCACGCTCGCACCTCAGGGTGAGGAAAATTGTTATTTCCTCATGCTGAGGTGCTTTGCCGGAGGCAAAGCCTCGAAGCATTCCCGGCATAGGGCAGTGGCGGGTCAAGGCGGAGTAGCGCAATGATCGTCCTCATTGATAACTACGACAGCTTCACCTGGAACCTCTTTCATTTTCTCGGCGATCTTGGCGCCGAGACGGTGGTGCACCGGAACGACAAGATCGGTGTTGGCCAATTACTGTCGTCGAAGCCACAGGCAATCGTCATTTCGCCGGGTCCGGCGACACCCAATGAGGCGGGCATCTGCCTCGAACTGGTGGAGAAGGCTTCGGACAAGATTCCGATCTTCGGCGTTTGCCTCGGACTGCAAGCCATCGGACAGGCGTTTGGCGGCAAGGTGGTGCGCGCCCCGCACTTGATGCATGGCAAGGTGTCGACGATACAGCACAACGGCGAAGGCGTGTTCGCGAACGTGCCGCAGGGCTTCACGGCGACACGCTATCACTCGCTCATCGTCGAGCGCGCCAGCCTGCCCTCCTGCCTTGAAATCACGGCGGAAGCCGGTGGCGTCATCATGGGCCTGAAGCACCGGACCAAGAATGTGCATGGCGTACAGTTTCATCCCGAGAGCATTGCTTCCGAACACGGCCATGCCGTTCTCAAGAACTTCCTCGAACTGGCGGGCGCGCACTGATGTCCGATCTTAAATCCATCATTGCGAAAGTGGCGAATGGCGAAGTGTTATCGCGCGAGGAAGCGCGGGGGGCGTTCAACATCCTCATGTCGGGCGAGGCGACACCGGCACAGATCGGCGGTCTTCTTATGGCGCTCCGTGTCAGGGGCGAGACGGTGGACGAGATTACCGGTGCTGTCGAAGCGATGCGCGAGAAGATGACGCGCGTTTCGGCTCCGGCAGGCGCCATCGACATTGTCGGCACCGGCGGCGACGCTTCGGGCTCCTACAATATCTCGACGTGCGCGGCCTTCGTGGCGGCGGGTGCCGGACTGAAAGTGGCAAAACACGGCAACCGGGCGCTGTCGTCGAGGTCGGGAGCGGCTGACGTGCTGCTGGCGCTGGGCGTCAAGATCGATTTGGCGCCGGAACGGATTTCCATGTGCATTGGGGAGTGTGGGTTGGGTTTCATGTTCGCTCCCGCCCATCACAGCTCGATGAAGCATGTGGGGCCAGCGCGCGTCGAACTCGGCACCCGGACGATCTTCAACCTGCTCGGCCCCCTCTCCAATCCGGCGGGTGTGACCCGGCAAGTTACCGGCGTTTTTTCGCGGGCGTGGGTTGAACCCCTGGCGAAGGTTTTGCACAATCTCGGCAGCGAGGCCTGCTGGATTTGCCATGGTGAGGGCGGTTTCGACGAGATCGTGCCGAGCGGCGTCACATGGATTTCGGAATTGAAAAACGGCGCCGTCAGCAATTTCGAGGTGACGCCGGAGAGCGTGGGGATCAAGCGTTCGGCGGTATCGGACCTCAAGGGCGGCGATGCGGCGCAAAATGCGGAAGCCTTGCGCGGCGTGCTGCGGGGTGAGCCTTGCGCCTTCCGTGACGCAACCGTGATGACGGCGGGTGCCGCATTGCTGGTGGCGGGAAAGGCGAAGAGTTTTCGTGATGGCGTGGCCGATGCGCAAGCCGCAATCAAATCCGGCGCAGCACTCAAGGCGCTGGAGACGCTGGTGAAGGTTTCGAATGGGTAACACCACCATACTCGACCGGATCGCCGCTTATAAGCGCGAGGAAGTGGCCAAGGCAAAATCCGAGATCGGCGAAAGCGCGCTTGAGGTGATGGCGCTCGACGCGCCGCCGGTGCGCGGCTTTGTCAAGGCGCTTGAGAGAAAAATCGCCGCGGGCGAATGGGCGCTGATCGGCGAAATCAAGAAAGCAAGCCCGTCGAAGGGATTGATCCGCGCCGATTTCGATTCGCCCGCGCTGGCCATGGCCTATGAGGCAGGCGGTGCGGCGTGTCTTTCGGTGCTGACCGATATTCCTTCGTTTCAGGGCAAGCCCGAACATCTCATGGCGGCGCGCGCGGTGACGCAACTGCCGGCCTTGCGCAAGGACTTCATGCTCGATACCTATCAGGTGGCGCAAGCCCGCGCCTGGGGTGCCGATTGTATTCTCCTCATCATGGCGATGATCGGCGATGGCCTTGCCCATGAGCTGGAAGCGGCGGCGAAGGATTGGAGCCTCGACGTGCTGGCGGAAGTTCACGACGAGGCCGAGCTGGAACGGGCGTTAAAGCTTTCGACAAAACTTATCGGCATCAACAACCGCAATCTCCACAGTTTTGAAACGGCGCTGGCAACGAGCGAGCGTCTGGCGCCGCTGGTGCCGAAGGAGAGGATGGCGATCGCCGAAAGCGGCCTGTTCGCGCCAGCCGATCTGGCGCGGCTGTCGCTGGTGGGCGTCAATGCCTTTCTCATCGGCGAAAGCCTGATGCGGGCCACCAATGTGGAAGCGGCAACCCGTGCTATATTGGCCAAACCATGAGCAAGCTCAGCCATCTCGATAAAGCGGGCCACGCCCATATGGTGGATGTCTCGGCGAAGGACGTGACCTCGCGCAGCGCCACCGCGAAGGCGCGTGTCACCATGGAGCCCGCAACACTGGCGATCATTGTTGAAGGCACGGCGAAAAAAGGCGACGTGCTGGCGGCGGCGCGCATTGCCGGCATCATGGCGGCGAAAAAGACCCATGGGCTCATTCCGCTCTGCCATCCCCTGATGATTTCGAAGGTGTCGGTCGATTTCACAGTCGATGCGAAGGCTTCCGCCATCGAGGTGACGGCGACAGTAAAGGTCGAGGGCAAGACCGGCGTGGAGATGGAAGCGCTGACAGCCTGCGCCGTCGCATGC
>JBOHKD010000043.1:0-8491 GCA_050728895.1 Aestuariivirga sp. | reverse complement strand
CTCGGTTTCCCGCATGATCAAAAGCCGCGCCTTGGCGCTCTCGCCCAAAGGCTCCTGATAGAGCAGGAGGCAGGTCGATTTGGCGGCCCCCCGGCCGACGCGCCCGCGCAACTGGTGTAATTGCGCCAGGCCGAAGCGTTCGGCATTCTCGATCACCATGATGCTGGCTTCCGCCACATCGACGCCCACTTCAATGACGGTGGTGGAGACCAGCAATTGCAAGGCGCCGGATTTGAACGCCGCCATCGCCTGGTCTTTTTCATGCCCCCGCAGGCGGCCGTGCACCAGCCCCACTTTCCCCGGAAAGCGGTGGCTTAACGCCTTGAAACGGTCCTCGGCGGCGGCGAGGTCCACGGCCTGGCTTTCCTCGACCAGCGGGCAGACCCAATAGGCGCGATTGCCCTGTGCCATGCCGCGGCCCAGGCCTTCAACAACCTCATCGAGGCGCGACATCGGCAAGGCGCGGGTATCGATGGGAAAGCGGCCTGCTGGTTTTTCCGTGAGCTTCGAAATATCCATGTCGCCAAAGACGGTGAGCGCCAGGGTGCGCGGGATGGGTGTTGCGGTCATCACCAGAAGATCGGTCCCGGCTCCGGCCTTGGCCTGAAGTGTGAGCCGTTGATGCACGCCGAAGCGGTGCTGTTCGTCGATGACCACCAGGCCCAGATCCTTGAACGTCACACCTTCCTGGAACAGCGCATGGGTGCCGATGAGGATGTGAGTCTCGCCGCTTGCGAGCCTGGCCAGTACGCCCTCGCGTGCCTTGCCCTTCTCGCGGCCTGTCAGCAAGGCAACGGCAACGCCTGCGGCCTCGCAGAGGGGCTGGAGTGCCGCCATGTGCTGGCGCGCCAGAATCTCCGTTGGCACCATAAACGCGCCTTGCGTGCCACTTTCAAAGGCGGTGGCGAGCGCCAGGAGGGCGACCACGGTTTTGCCCGAACCGACATCGCCCTGCAGCAGGCGGAGCATCCGCACGGGTTGCGCCATGTCGCGCAGGATTTCCGCAACCGCACTTTTCTGCGCCTCCGTCAGCGCATAGGGCAGCGCGCCTACGATCCTTGCGCGGGCTTCGCCCGTACCTTTAAGGCTTCTTCCGGCGGCCCGCTTCATGTGGGTGCGAACCAGTGACAAAGCGAGCTGATTGGCGAGCAGTTCGTCGTAGGCGAGCCTGCGCCGTGCCGGTGCCTCGGGGCCGATGGCGGTGGGCAGCTCAGGATGATGGAGGGCGCGTAAGGCTTGCCCGAAATCCGGCCAGTTGTGGCGCTGCCGCCAGGCTTCGTCCTGCCATTCGGGCAAGGCCGGAACCTTGTCCAGCGCGGTGCGGATAGCGCGCGCCAGCACTTTTCCCGGCAATCCCTCGGTCAAGGGATAGACCGGTTCCAGCAACGGCAGCCGGTCGAATTCCTCCGCCGAAACAATATGATCGGGATGGGCGATCTGGGGTTCCCCGCCATACCACTCGATCGCTCCCGAAATGAAGCGCCGCTCGCCCTCGGGCAGCGAGCGTTTCAGGTGATCGGCGAAGGCGTGAAAAAATACCAGCGTCAGGCGCCCCGTGGCATCGAAAACCTCGACCCGGTAGGGCACGCGCTTGTTGTGGGGCGGGGGCGGCTTGTGGCGCGCCACCGTCACCTCGATGGTGACGATGCCTTGTCGCGGCAGCTCGGCGATCCTCGGGCGGAAGCGGCGGTCGACCAGCCCCGAGGGCAGATGGAACAGAAGATCGACAATCCGCGCACGGTCGTCCGCCGCCAACTGGGAGGGCCGCAGGAAGGAGGCCAAGATTTTGTCAAACTTCTGGCCGATCCCCTTGATGCCGGCAGCGCCGGCGAAAAGCGGATTGAGAACCGATGGACGCATGCGCTCTGATTAAGCCAAGCGCGATCCCTCCGGCAATCACATAAGGGGCGCCACGGGCTCATGTTGCGCGGTGGCGATGGCATTGGCCTCCGCGAAGGTGAAGGCGCCGCCGAACAGGGCGCGGCTGGTGACCACGCCCGTGATGCCCGGCAGATAGGAGAGTGTTGAAATATCGTCGAGCGTCTTGACCAGGCCACTGGCGATGACCGGTATCTTCACATGGGCGGCGAGATCGGTGGTGTGAGAGAAACTGCTTTCCGCGAAGCCATAGGCATAGTCGATGTCGGTGTAGATCACGGCGGCGAGCCCTACATTCTCGAATTGGCGGGCAAACTCCACCGGCGTGAACTTCGTGGTTTCGGTCCAGCCTTCGACGACGACCTGCCGCCCACGCGCATCGACGCTGACCACGACGGCATTGGGATAGGCGGTTGCCGCGGCCTTGACGAAATGCGGATATTTCACCGCCGCCGTTGCGATGACAACCCGGCTGGCGCCCGCCCCCATCCACATATGCACTTTTTCCATCGACCGGATGGCGCCGCCCACCTGCACCGGGCATCCGGCCTTGCGAATGATCTCCTTGATAAGGTCGGTGTTTTCACCCTGGTTGAACACGGCGTCGATATCGATGACATGCAGC
Source organism: Aestuariivirga sp. (assembly GCA_050728895.1). GTDB lineage: Bacteria > Pseudomonadota > Alphaproteobacteria > Rhizobiales > Aestuariivirgaceae > Aestuariivirga. The sequence goes on along the minus strand of JBOHKD010000043.1, from coordinate 5,988 downwards.
CACTCCGCACCTTGCGCGGCCAGATCGCGGGCACATTGTACCGGATCGATGTCGTAAACGAGCGGGCTGTCCATCTTGCCGCGGAGCAAATTGACCAGGCGGCCCTTTCGCAGTTCGATATCTGGGTAGATGATCATGTTGGCCCCCTCTCAAGTTGTTGCGATGTGGCCATTGTGCAACAAAAATTTCATCATGGAAAGCATGGGTTTCGGCGGCCTCATTCTTTCCTCTCTCTATGCCCGGACCAAGTCCGGTCATAGAGAGGACGTGCCTACTCGCCTTTCCGCATCATATGCTCTATGGACGCCCAGAATGACCGCCGCCGCCAACAATTCCGATGCCCGCCGCAAGAGGCTCCTGTGGCGCGCTGGCCATCGCGGCATCAAGGAGATGGATTTGATTCTGGGTGGTTTCGCCAGGCAACGGATCGCCACCATGGATGAGACGGAGCTTTTGGCCCTTGAAGCCATCGTTGAGCTTCCCGACCAGGAACTGCTGAGCTGGGCCACGAAGGTGACCCCGGTGCCGGTGGAGCACGTCTCGGCGCTTTTGATGGAAATGCTCGAACACCGGCCATGATCGATCTCACCCGTCTTAAAGCGCGCCTTGCTGTACCGGGCCGCGTGGAGCTGTCCGGTGTGCCGCAGGGCGTCGACGCCATGCTGCTGCCGAAGATTGCTGGCGTGCTGGAAGGCAGACCGCTGGTGCATGTAGCGCTCGACGACCAGCGGCTTTCAGTGATTGCCGATCAGCTCGCCTTTTTCGCGCCCCAGCTTGAAGTCGCGCGCTTTCCGGCCTGGGATTGCCTGCCCTATGACCGCGTGTCGCCCGCCGCCGAAATCAGCGCGCGGCGCCTGGCGACGCTGGCGCGGCTCACACAGCCCATTTCCAAGCCCCTCATGGTGCTGACGACGATCAACGCCGTGCTGCAGCGCGTCGTTCCGAAGGAACTGGTTGCCGGCGCCACGTTCACGGCGGCCCCCGGCCAGCTCGTGGACAGCGGCAAGCTTCTGGCGTTTCTCGCCCAGAATGGATTCACCCGCTCCGGTACGGTGGTCGATCCCGGTGACTTCGCGGTACGCGGCGGCATTATCGACATCTTTCCACCCGGTGCCGAGGTACCGGTGCGTCTCGATTTTTTCGGCGATACGCTGGAGTCGATCCGCGGCTTCGATCCCGAATCGCAACGCTCCACGGTGACGCTGAAGCGCCTCACACTCAACCCCGCCAATGAAGTGTTGTTGACGCCGGAGGCCATGGCAAGATTCCGTAAAAATTATGCGGCCGCTTTCGATGGCCTCGACACTTCGGACCCGCTCTATGACAGTGTGACGAACGGCAGGCGCTATCAGGGCCAGGAACACTGGCTGCCGCTGTTCCACGATCATCTGAAAACGCTGTTCGATTATATGCCCGAAGCGGCGGTCAGCCTCGATCATGCAGGCGGTGAGGCCGCCGCCGCACGGTTTGACCAGATCGAGGAATTCCACGGCGCGAGGCTGGAAGCCCTCGACAAGCAAAGCTTCGGCGCGGCACCCTATAAGCCGCTCAAGCCGGAAGCGCTTTATCTAACGGCGCGGCAATGGGCGGAGGCGCTGGCGGATCATACCACGCTGGCGCTGTCGCCCTTCGAGAGCCCGGACACCTCGGCGATTTCCTTCGGCGGCAAGCGCGGGCGGGGCTTCGGCCTTGAGCGCGGCCAAGCAGGCGGCAACGTCTATGAGGCTGTGAAAGCCCACACGGAGATCTTGCGCAAGGCGGGAAAGCGCGTTGCCATCGCCACCTGGACGGAAGGTTCGCGCGAACGCCTCGAAGCAATTCTCAAGGATCACGAACTGGCGCCGCTCGCTGCCGCCGGCGACTGGGCGGAGTTGCAAAAGCGCGATGCCGCCATCGTCAATCTCATCGTGTTGGGTGTCGAGGAAGGATTCGAGACGGACGATTTCGCGCTCATTGCCGAGCAGGACATTCTTGGCGACAGGCTGGTGCGCAAGGCGCGCAAGCATCGCAAGGCTTCCGACTTTCTTTCCGAGCTTTCCGCCTTGTCGCCCGGCGATCTCGTTGTGCATGTCGATCATGGCATCGGGCGCTTCGAGGGTCTCAAGACCATCGAGGTGCAGGGCGCCCCCCACGATTGCCTCCACATCCTGTATGCGGGCAACGACCGGCTGTTCCTGCCGGTTGAGAACATCGAGCTTCTGACGCGCTATGGTTCCGAAGAACAGAACATCAATCTCGACCGGCTTGGCGGCAGCGCCTGGCAGGTCAAGAAGGCCAAGCTCAAGGAACGCATCCGCGAGATGGCCGATCAGCTCATCAAGACCGCGGCGGCCCGCGAGCTGAGAGCGGGCGAGATTCTTCCGCCCCCGGAAGGCCTCTATGACGAATTCTGCGCCCGGTTTCCTTATCAGGAAACCGAGGACCAGCTTAGCTCCATAGAGGCGGTGCTGGAGGATTTGCAGAAGGGCCGTCCCATGGACCGCCTGGTGTGCGGCGATGTGGGCTTCGGCAAGACCGAGGTGGCGCTGCGCAGCGCTTTCGTCGCGGCGATGAATGGCAAGCAGGTCGCCGTCGTGGTGCCGACCACGCTTTTGTCGCGCCAGCACTATGCGACATTCACCGAACGCTTCATGGGCCTGCCGCTCAATATCGCGCAAGCCTCGCGCCTGGTGCCCCGCAAGGAACTCGATGCGGCGAAAGAAGGACTGGCCCAGGGCGAGGTCGATATCGTGATCGGTACCCACGCGCTGCTCGCCGACAGCATCAAGTTCCGCGATCTCGGTCTTCTCATCATCGACGAGGAACAGCATTTCGGCGTCAAGCACAAGGAGCGTCTCAAGGAAATGCGGGCCCATGTGCATGTGCTGACGCTCACGGCGACGCCCATTCCGCGAACCTTGCAACTTGCCCTCTCCGGGGTGCGAGAACTTTCGCTCATCACCACGCCGCCACTCGACCGGCTGGCGGTGCGCACCTATATTTCGCCTTTCGATCCGGTCGTCATCCGCGAGTTTTTGTTGCGTGAACATTTTCGCGGCGGCCAGAGCTTCTATGTTACCCCGCGCATTTTAGAACTCGACGAGGTCGCGGGTTTCCTCCGCGCCAGCGTGCCGGAGATCAAATTCCGTCTCGCCCACGGTCGCATGGCGCCAACCGAACTCGAAGACATCATGTCGGGTTTCTACGATCGCAAATTCGACGTGCTGCTGTCGACGACGATCGTCGAATCCGGCCTCGATATCCCCACCGCCAACACGCTCATCATCCACCGCGCCGACATGTTCGGCCTGGCCCAGCTTTACCAGTTGCGCGGCCGTGTCGGGCGCTCGAAGCAGCGGGCCTATGCGCTGTTTACCACCCCTCCCAACCAGGTGCTGACGGCTACGGCGGAAAAGCGACTCAAGGTTCTCCAGTCGCTCGATTCGCTGGGTGCCGGCTTCACGCTTGCCAGCCACGATCTCGATTTGAGAGGATCGGGCAATCTGCTGGGCGAGGAGCAATCCGGCAACATCAAGGAGGTGGGCTACGAGCTTTACCAGACCATGCTGGAAGAAGCGGTGGCCAAGCTCCGTACCGGCGAAACAACGTTGGAGGAGGAGGGCTCCTGGTCGCCGCAGATCAATATCGGCACTTCGGTGCTGATCCCGGAGTCCTATGTCGAGGATTTGCAGGTGCGCCTCGGCCTCTACCGGCGCCTTGCCGATCTCATCGATCAGGCGGCGGTCGATGGCTTTGCCGCCGAGCTGCATGACCGTTTCGGCCGCGTGCCGGAGGAAGTGCATCATCTTCTCGAAGTCGTATCGATCAAGCTCCTGTGCCGCGCCGCCAATGTGGCAAGCGTTGACGCCGGGCCGAAGGGTGCCGTCATCGGCTTTCGCGGCGATGTTTTCGCCAATCCGCCGGCACTGGTTGGCTGGATTTCGGGGCAGGGGACATTGGCAAAACTTCGCGGGCCCGACATGAAGCTCGTCATCATGCGCAGTTGGGACAAGCCCGAAGAACGCCTCAAAGGCACCCGCCAGCTCATGCGGACCCTGGTGAAACTGGCGGCGTAATCGGAGATGCCCGCGTCGAGCGCGGGCATGATGAATGTTTAGGGATCGCGCCACAGCGTCGTTGCGTCGAACCCGGAGAGCGGCTGTTTCGCCGGCCGCCCGATATGATTCCAGCGCGCCACCCATTGGCCGCCCGCGTCGAAGAACGGCACCATGTAAAAGCCCGCCACCAACAGCCGGTCCTCGGCGCGTACGGCGGCGACGAAATCCTCCCGCGCCGCCGCGGTTAGCAGCGCCGCGATGGCCCGGTCAACGGCGGCATCGGCGATGCCGGGATAATTGCGAGTTCCTGGCGCGTCACGGCCCGCGGAACCGAAATAAAACGTCTGCTCGTTGCCGGGTGACAGTGAATTGAACCAGGTGGCGGGGATCATGTCGTAGTCGTAGGTATTCTGGATGGCGGCGAACTGGGCTGAATCCACCACGCGCACCTCCGCCTCGATGCCGATCTGCCGCAGCGTGCGCTGATAGTGGAGGACGATCTTCTCCTGCTCCTTGTTTTGCACGGAAATGGTGAAGGCGAATTGTGCGCCCGCCGCATTCACCAATCTTGCGTCTTGCACCGTCCAGCCCGCCTCGGCGAGAAGGCCCACGGCTTTCCGCAGCATCTTGCGGTCGCGGCCAGAGCCATCGCTGGCGGGCAACAAATAGCTGCCGTCGAGCATATCGGGGCGAAGCTTCGCCGCCGCATCGCCGAGGATCATTTTCTCCCGGTCACCGGCGGGCACGCCTTGCGATGAAAGTTCCGAGCCTCCGTAATAGCCATAGGTGCGCCGGTAGGCGCCGGAGAACAGATTGGCGTTGGCCCATTCAAAGTCGAAAGCCATGGTGAGCGCCTCGCGCACCCGCGCATCCGCAAAGATTTTGCGCCGTGTGTTGAAGGCAAAGCCCGATGCCGGCGCGGGCGAGCGTTGTTCGATTTTCTCTAGCGTGATCTTGCCCTGCTTCACCGCCGGAAAGTCATAGCCCGCGGCCCAGCGGCCGGGATCGCTCTCGGTGCGGATATCCGCAAGCCCCGTCTTGAAGGCTTCAAAATTCGCATTGGCATCGCGGTAGTAGTCGATCTTCACCTCGGCGAAATTCCACAAGCCCTTGGCGATGGCCAGGTCCTTGCCCCAATAGTCCTCGTTCTTGCGGTAAGTGATGGATTCGCCCGGCTTCACATCGGCGATCACATAGGGGCCGGAGCCCATAATGGGATCGAGCGTGGTTTCGTCAAAGGCCCTGTCCTTCCAGAAATGCTTGGGAATGATCGGCATGAGACCCAGGATAAGCGGCAATTCGCGGTCGCCCGCCTCCTGATAAAAGGTTACGGTGCGATCGTCGGGGGTCTCGACCATGGTGATCTTGGAATAATAACTCTTGAAATTCGGCCTGCCCTTGTCGCGCAGCGTCTCCATGGAGAAAACCACATCGGCCGCTCTCACCGGCGTGCCATCCGAGAACTTCGCCTCTGGCCTCAGCTTGAATGTAAAGGTCCGGCGGTCGTTGGAAACGTCGATGGTTTCCGCCAGCAGCCCGTAGAGCGAGAAGGGCTCATCCCAGTTCCGGCCCATCAAGCTTTCGAAAACATAGGTGCGCGCGCCGCTCGCTGGAGTACCCTTGACGATGAAGGGCGTGACACTATCAAAGCTGCCGGTGATCGCCTGACGCAACTGGCCGCCCTGGGGCGCATCGGGGTTGACATAGGGCAGGCTGGTGAAATCCGCCGGCAAAGCAGGCTCGCCCTGCATGGCGATGCCGTGTTGGGGCTGGGCGAAAGACGCCGGCGCGGCGAGCAGGAAGCCCGCGACGGCGATCGAAATGCCAATCGATTTCATGAGTGACGGGTCACCGTACGATGATATTGGCAAAAGCCCAAGGATCGCGGCGTTCAAGTTTTTCCTCAAACAGAAGACCCCGGCCTTCGAGCGGCGTCCATCCCGTATAGACG
>JBOHKD010000042.1:0-8740 GCA_050728895.1 Aestuariivirga sp. | reverse complement strand
GCGCTACACAGCGGGCGGTATGCAGCTTTATCCGACACCGGAAAATCCCCTTCCCGCCGGCGCCATTTGCGTGCCGGTGAAGACTCGCGACGGCAAGAATCTTCGCGCCATGTATGCCCAAGCCGAAAATCCCAAGGGGACTGTCGTTGTCATTGGCGGGCGCGGCGACTTCATGGAGCGCTATTTCGAAACGATGCGCGACCTCCTGGCACGAGGCTTCGCGGTAGCCTCTTTCGACTTTCGCGGCCAGGGAGGCTCGCAACGCCTGCTACGAAATCCGCTCCGTAACCATGTCGGGGATTTCCGCGATTATGACGAGGACTTCGCCGCGGTCATGACCCAGGTGGTGATTGCCCAATGTCCCAAACCTTATTTGGCTCTCGCCCATTCCACCGGCGGCCATGTTCTCTTACGCAACCTGCGCCGCCGGAACTGGTTCGCCAGAGCCGTCGTCGTGGCGCCGCTGGTTGGCCTGCTTTATGGACTGTGGCCCTTGGCCTTGGTGCGGGTGCTGGTTTTTCTGAGCACTTCGCTGGGCCTGGGTTGGATGTTTCTGCCGGGACAGAAGCATGAATCCTTGGGCCGGGACGATTTTCCGGACAATCCGCTCACTTCCGACCGGACCCGCTGGATGCGCGATTCCATAACGCTTGAGCGGGCGCCGCAGCTTGGTGTGGGAGCCCCCACATTCTCATGGCTGAAGGCGGCGCGGAAATCGACGGCGGCTCTCAAGTCCATGCGGCTGCGCGAGCGGTTTACCTGTCCCGTCCTGTTGGTGGCCGCCGGTCTTGACCGGGTCATCGACAATGAGGCAATGCACCGGTTTGCGGATCGTATTCCCGGCATCGCCATCGTCGTCATCCGGGAATCGCTGCACGACATCCTGACCGAGCGCGACGAGATCAGAAACCAGTTTTTCGCCGTTTTCGACGCCTTTATCGAAGACAGCGAGCAGCGCGCCGCCGCCTGAACGTCAAATTGCCTTTGCACCCCGCCCATGCTAAGCGCCGCTTCAATCCAACAGGTTGAAAGTCCCGGCGCTACATGAATTTGCGCAACATAGCCATTATTGCCCATGTCGATCATGGCAAGACCACCTTGATCGACCGGCTGCTCTCGCAGTCGGGCTCCTTCCGCGAGAATCAGAAGGTGGCCGAGCGGGCCATGGATTCGAACGATCTCGAGCGCGAGCGTGGCATCACCATTCTTGCCAAGGTTACATCGCTTCTGTGGAAGGAAACCCGCATCAACATTGTCGACACGCCGGGCCACGCCGATTTCGGCGGCGAGGTCGAGCGCATCCTCAACATGGTGGATGGCGCCGTTCTGCTCGTGGATGCCGCCGAAGGCCCCATGCCGCAGACCAAGTTTGTTTTGCACAAGGCGCTCAAGATCGGCCTCAAGCCGATTGTCGTAGTCAACAAGATCGACCGGCCGGATGAGCGCCACAACGAAGTGGTCAATGAGGTCTTCGATCTTTTCGCCGCCCTTGACGCAACCGGCGAGCAACTCGATTTCCCGATTCTTTACGGTTCGGCCAAGCAAGGCTGGATGGCGCAAAAACCAACCGGTTCCACCGGCACCATGGCACCCTTGTTCGATCTTATCGTTACGCATTTCAAGCCACCCGTGGTCGAGCAAGGTCCGTTCCGCATGCTGGTTACGACGATCGAGGCCAACCCGTTCTTGGGCCGCGTCCTTACCGGCCGCGTGCGCTCCGGCTCGATCAAGGCCAATCAAACGGTGAAAGCCCTGGGCCGCGACGGCAAGCCCGTCGAACAAGGCCGCATCTCCAAAGTGCTCGCGTTCCGGGGTCTTGAGCGCCTGCCCGTCGAGGAAGCGCAAGCCGGTGACATTGTCGCCATATCGGGGCTCACCACGGCGACCGTCGCCGATACGATCTGCGACACTTCCGTGACGGACCCGATTGCGGCGCAGCCGATCGACCCTCCGACGCTGACCATGACATTCCGCATTAACGATGGGCCTTTCGCCGGCCAGGAAGGCGACAAGGTACAAAGCCGCGTGATCCGCGAGCGCCTGCTGCGCGAAGCCGAGGGCAATGTGGCGCTGAAGGTCTCGGCTTCAGTTAATGAAACCGATGCCTTCGAAGTGGCGGGCCGCGGCGAATTGCAGCTCGGCATCCTGATCGAAACCATGCGCCGCGAAGGCTTCGAGCTGACCGTCGGCCGCCCGCGCGTGGTTTTCCGCAGCGACGAGACCACCGGCGAAAAACTTGAGCCCATCGAGGAAGTGATCATCGACGTCGATGAGGAATATACCGGCATCGTGGTGCGCAAGCTTTCCGAGCGGCGCGCTGAAATGCGTGACATGCGCCCCTCCGGCACCGGGCGCCAGCGCATTGTGTTTCATGCTCCGACCCGTGGTCTCATCGGCTATCAGGGCGAACTCATGACCGACACAAGGGGCACGGCGATCATGAACCGCCTGTTCCACGCCTATGCACCCTATGTTGGCGCTATTCCTGGCCGCCATACCGGGGCACTCCTCTCGAATGCCGATGGCGAGGCCGTGGCCTATGCGATCTTCAACCTGCAGGACCGTGGCCCCATGTTCATCGAGCATGGCACGAGAGTTTATGCCGGCATGATCGTGGGCGAGCACACGCGCGGCAACGATCTCGACCTCAATGTGATCAAGGGCAAGAAACTCACCAACGTCCGCGCCTCGGGCAAGGATGAAGCGGTGGTGCTCATACCGCCCATCCGCATGTCGCTCGAAAAGGCTTTGGCTTATGTAGGCGACGACGAGCTCGTTGAGGTTACGCCCAAATCGATCCGCCTGCGCAAGGCCATTCTCGATCCGCATGCGAGAAAGCGCGTGAGCCGCGCCAAGGATGCCGAGAACGCGGCTTAACGCACTTTCCCGGAAAGTGGATTCCACTTTCCGGATAAGAAAATGCGCTCGCCTAAACCGCTACTCGCGAGCGATGTCCTTGCACGCCGTGAGTTCAATTGGCGGTGGACCGATTTTCGAATTGAAGGCCGGCATATCCTTCTCGCAATCGAAATCTGGCGCCAGCGTATCGGCGGCGCGGCGCGCGGCGTTATTGGCATTGGGATAGGAACCGGAAACATAATGCACATGGCATGACTCGGTCTCGCGCAAGGCATTGACGACGAGCCATGTCACGGAATTGCCTTTGTCATCGCTCACCATCGACCAGCGTTCAATCGCGGCGAACGCTTTTCCGTCCCTGATCCGCCATTCTACCGGACTGAGTGCCGTGTTGAAGGGTCCGAAGGTTTTTTGGAAAGCGCAATGCTCATTACCCTGTTTTCCAAAGGCCGCGAAGCTGCGGTCATCTACACTTGATTGAAAAACTTCGATGCCGTCATAGCCTTTGCACGCCCAGGTTCCGGCATAGACATATTCATCGCCCTTCTCGACTATCTTGCAATGATCGAGATCGAATTTTGTATAGAGGCTGGTGATCTCTCCCGCGGTGACGGCAACGGGCCACAGATACAGCATGAATAACGCCGCAAGTTTTCTCATGGGCCTCGAGAGATTACATCGCTGGCGTCATGATGCCGCGCAAAGCGCAAGCGGCGCGCACCGTATTGTGCAGCAGACAGGCTATAGTCATCGGTCCGACACCGCCCGGAACCGGCGTGATCGACCCCGCCACTTTCTCGCAAGAGGCGAAATCGCAATCTCCCACCAGCCTGGGCTTTCCATCACGCTCGATACGGTTGATGCCCACATCGATGACACAGGCGCCGGGCTTCAGCCAGCCGCCCTTGACCATTTCGGGCCGTCCCACCGCCGCGATCACGAGATCGGCGCGGCGCACGACACTGGCCAAATCCCTGGTTTTCGAGTGTGCGATGGTGACGGTGCAATTTTCCGCCAGCAGCAATTGCGCCACGGGCTTGCCCACGATGTTGGAGCGCCCGATCACCACGGCCTCAACGCCATTGAGCGAACCCAGCGCATCCTTGGCCAGCATGACCGAGCCCACCGGCGTGCAGGGCACCAGGGAATTCTGGCCGGTGGAAAGGCGGCCCACATTGACGACGTGAAAGCCATCAACATCCTTGGCCGGATCGAGGGCGCCGAGCACCTTCGCTGAATCGATATGCTTGGGCAGCGGCAATTGCACCAGGATGCCGTGGCAGGCGGGATCCTTGTTGAGCTTGTCGACAAGTGCGAGAAGATCGGCTTCCGATGTCGTGGCGGGAAGCTTGTGTTCCCAGGACATCATGCCGACTTCAACCGTCTGCTTGGCCTTGTTTGCCACATAGACTTTGGACGCCGGATCCTCGCCCACCAGCACAACCGCTAGCCCCGGTGTCAGGCCGTGCGTGGCCTTCAGTTCGGCAACCGCCTTGGCGATGCGGCCCCTGAGGCCCCCGGCATAGGCTTTTCCGTCAATGATTTTCGCCATCACTTATCCCAATTTTATTTGCACTATGAAGCCGGCAATATCACAGCACCAGACGATAACCGTAATAGGCCACAAGATAGCGAACGAATTGCAGGGCGATCAGCAGCACGATTGGGGAAATATCGATGCCGCCCAGATCGGGCAGGAAGCGCCGGATGGGCGCCAGCAGCGGCTCGGTCAGCCGGCGGAGCGCATATCCCACTTGGCGGACATAGGGGTTCGTGCCGTTGATCACGTTGAAAGCAATGAGCCAGCTCATGATCACGGTTATGAGGATGATCCAGAAATAGATGTCGAGGATGGTGAGAATGAGCCAGATGAAAGGATTGACCATGATGCCCGCCTTGTTCGAAAGTCTAAGGCCAGATGTAACTCTGCCACGTCCATCTAGCAAGCTTGACGCATGGCGGCACGCTCTCTAAAAACCGCTTCGTCCAAGGCGGGGGCAGTAGCTCAGTTGGGAGAGCGCGGCGTTCGCAATGCCGAGGTCAGGGGTTCGATCCCCCTCTGCTCCACCAAATCTTCATCCTAGCAGTTCCAGCAACATCCCGAAGCCCGCGCAAAGCGGGCTTTTTGCTGATGTTTTAGTCTAACATGTTTCGATACGGTCCATTAACATCCGGGAATGGATGGGGGCAACTTTGGGGGCAAGTGAGTCTACTGCCATATGAGTTGCCCCAACAGGAGTTATCTCGATGCCACTGACTGACACCGCGATTCGCAACGCCAAACCTCGCAAGAAGCCCACGAAGTTGTTCGACGAACGCGGGTTGTATCTTGAGGTCTCTCCGGCCGGTGGAAAATGGTGGCGGCTTAAATACAGGTTTGATGGCAAAGAAAACCGGCTGTCGCTTGGCGTCTATCCCGATGTGAATTTGAAAGACGCCCGCAACCGGCGCGACGACGCGCGCAAGCTGCTGGCCAACGGCATCGACCCCAGCGAGAACCGCAAGGCCCAGAAGTCCGCGCGGGCCGATTGGGCAGCAAACAGTTTCGAGGCGATCGCGCGGGAATGGTTTGCCAAGCATTCCGCGAACTGGGCCGCCACGCACGCCAGCAAAATCATTCAGCGGCTGGAAAAAGATGTGTTCCCCTGGCTGGGGGAAAAGCCCATCGCGGCAATAAGCGCGCCGGAACTGCTGACTGTGCTGCGCCGCATTGAGACCCGTGGGGCGCTGGACACCGCACACCGGGCGCAGCAGAATTGCGGGCAGGTATTTCGCTATGGCGTCGCAACCGGGCGCTGCGACCGCAACCCTGCGAATGACCTGCTCGGCGCATTGGCACCGGCCAAGCAAAAGCATTTCGCATCCATTACGGAACCGGCGGCGGTTGGCGAACTGCTGCGAGCCAGCGATGGCTTTCGGGGCACCCTCGTTGTTCAATGCGCCCTAAAGCTGGCACCCCTGTTTTTCGTGCGGCCCGGCGAGTTGCGGCAGGCCGGTGATTTGCAAGCGGTCACTAAGTGGCGAACGCAACCTCGACGCGCGAAGGGGCCAACAATCAGAAACTTGCCCGCTCAGAGGATCGTCTAGTTCCTGCCGCTCACGCCCACTTCATCAAGCAACCATTCAACAAAGGTCCGCACTGTTGGCATCTTCACGCGCTCGGGATCGCAGACCACGTAAAAGTGCCCGGTCGCCGGCACACTTGAATCGAACGGCTTCACGAGCAGGCCAACGGCCATGTCTTCGGCGGCAACCAAGTCGTCACCAAGCGCGACACCGTGGCCGTAGATGGCAGTGTCGAGCGTCAGGTTTACGTTGCCGAAGCGCAAACCCCTATTGCAATCGACGCCGTCGACGCCGTTGGCAAGCAGCCAGCCAGTCCAGTCCGCGCCATCGTCATCGTGCAGCAGCGCGTGGTGTCGGAGATCGTCGGGCACGCGCAGTGGTTTAGCGTTCAGGAGTCTCGGACTGCAAACAGGGAAGACGTCCAGGCGGCTGAGCAATCGTACCCATTTGTGCTCCCAGTGACCGGTACCGTACTCGATGAACACGTCTGACTGGTCGGCAAGGGCGCGGCTAGCCGACTCGTAGGGAAGATAAGGGAAAATGGTCAAGTCGATCGTCGGATAAGCTTCAACGAAGCGGCCGAGCCGGCGAATCAACCATTTGGCGGCAAAAGCGGGCGGTGCCCGGATAACGAGCCGCCCCTCCATCGTCGGCTCTAGGGCGCGCGAACACGCCTCTGAAATCAGGTCTAGGGCTCGCTGGATCGACGGCTGAAGCTGCTGCCCAGCTGGCGTCAGGCTAAGCCGTCTGCCACGTCGATCAAACAGCCGTACTCCCAGAGCTTCTTCAAAAACGCCAACCTGGTGGCTGACTGCACTGTGCGTCACATTGAGTTCGGCAGCTGCGCGACCGACATGGCGGTGTCGCGCGGTCGCCTCAAACGCGCGCATAGGGTTCAGAGGCGGTAGTCGACGGGGCAAACCAACAATCCCTATAAAGTTTTTCTTACATGTACAGTAAAATATTTGTCGCTTGCAGTCAATTTTTCTATCTCATAACGCTCAACCTGTTCCAAATTGCAACGATCGAAGGGAAGGGTTGTCATGACGCAATCTCGTGTCGCGCTAGTAACCGGCGGAGCGAGCGGCATCGGCCTTGCAACCGTTAGCCGACTCGCCAAACTCGGCATTGCCGTGGTGATCGGCGATGTCAATATGGATGGCGGCCGCACCGTCGAAGCGGAGATCAACGGCTCTGGTGGCCGCGCGGTGTTCGTTCCGCTGAACGTCGCGGACAGATCTGATTGGGAACGGGCGGTAGCGGAAGTAAAGAGAATTTTCGGCCCCATCGATATCCTGGTGAATAATGCCGCCATCTTTCGCGACAAATCGCTTTTGAAGATGACGGACAAGGATTGGGACGATGTGATCGCAGTCGATTTGCGCGGCGTCTGGCTTGGCTGCCAGGCGGTGTTCCCGGCGATGCGGGAGAAGAAGTGGGGTCGAATCGTCAACGTGTCATCGACTGGGTATCGCGGGGCGTTTGGGCAGTCGAACTACTCTGCAGCCAAAGCGGGTGTCGTCGGGCTAACGCGTACTGTAGCCTTGGAGGGCATCAAATATGGCATCCTGGTGAACGCGGTGGCGCCCCACTTCGTCGAAACACCCATTCTCGATGGGATGTCTGCCGAAATTAGGCAAGAACAGCTCAAGAAGTCAAAGCTTGGTCGATTTGCGCGACCCGAAGAGATTGCCTCCGTGATCGATTTCTTCGTTTCGGAAAACAATACCTTCGTCAGCGGTCAGGTGCTTGAGGTCGATGGTGGCGAAACAGTGGGCGTGTGACAGCGCGGTGCAAGGGACGTGAAGATATGACAGTCGCCCAGAATGTCGCCATTGTTGGTGCGTATGAATCACTGCGGCGCAAGGCCAACAACGTTCATCCCTTCCAAATCTTCCAAGAGGTCATCCAGGGCGCGGTGGATGATGCCGGCTTGAAGCTGTCCGACGTCGACGGATTGTGCGTGACCGCCGGAGATTTGGCCGAAGGCGGTATGATCGAAGACGTAGTCGAAATCGCGGAGTATCTAGGAATCGCGCCTAGATTCGTCGATTCGACCGATGTCGGCGGCTGTAGCGCAATCGTGCAGGCGGGGCACGCTGCGATGGCGATCACAGCGGGCGTCGTCGATGTGGTCGTGGTGGCATACGCCGCCTGCCCGCGTTGGTTCCCGTTCGTGGGCTCTACGGCCCTGTCGTGGCCGATCGGCCCCGGTGCGGTTGAAGTGCCATACGGTGTCGACACGATTTCGGCTTATGCGCTATTTGCGCAACGTCACATGCATGAGTTCGGCACAACGGCGGAGCAATTGGCCTCGGTGGCCGTGTCCGTTCGCGCCAATGCGTCAAAGAATCCGCATGCTCTGTATCGTGACCCGATTACGATCGAGAACGTGCTTGCTTCGCCTATGATTTCCTCTCCTCTACACAAGCTCGACTGCTGCGTCGTCACGGACAGCGGCGGCGCCCTGGTCCTCACCCGCGCCGATCGCGGGCGCGACTGCCGCAAGCCTCCGATAGGGATACTCGGCTTCGGCGAGGCGGTTTCCAAACTCCATTTAAACCAAGTTCCAGATTTCACGGCTACCGCGGGTGCCCGAACCGGACCGACGGCCTTCTCGATGGCCGGCGTGTCGCCCAAGGATATTGATGTCGCGCAGTTCTATGATGCCTTCACCATCACGCCGATTTTGGGTCTGGAAGATCTCGGCTTCTGTAAGAAGGGCGAGGGCGGCGCTTTCGTTGCAGATGGAAACATAGAGCCCGGTGGAGCAATTCCGATCAATACGGACGGCGGGGGATTGTCGTCGAACCAC
>JBOHKD010000041.1:0-8925 GCA_050728895.1 Aestuariivirga sp. | reverse complement strand
GCCAAAGTGTGTACACTTTGGCGGAACATGCTCTAATGGCGCGGGCTCATAGCCCCTGCCCTTGACTGTGTCCATGGCGGGCCTATTTCTGCCTTCGGGGATTTTCGGGGACAAGCTTGACATGGCGAAGCTGCCGCAGGGCGTTAGCATCACGGCCAAGCGAACCGCCGGTGACGGGCGCGTACTGACGCCCAAGGCGATCATTTTTGTGGCGGAGCTCTCCCGCGCTTTCGAAAGCGAGCGCCAACGCCTGCTGGGGCTCAGGGGGGAACGGCAAAGGCGCTTCAACCGGGGAGACCTGCCGGATTTCCTCGCGGAAACATCCGCCATCCGCGCCGGTTCATGGCGTATCGCAGCCATTCCCTCCGAGTTGCAAGACCGCCGCGTCGAAATCACCGCCCCAACCGAACGCAGGGCGATGATTGAAGCTTTCAACAGCGGCGCCAAAACTTTTGCCGCCGGTTTCGAGAGCCTCTCCACCTGGGACGATATGATCCGTGGGCAGATCAATTTGATGGACCGCTGGACCGGCAAGATGGAATATATCGAGCCCATCACCAAAAAGCGCCATGGGCTGGCGGGCAAGCCCGCGGTGCTGCTGGTGCAGCCGCGCGGTCTGGACCTTGACGAAACGCATATGCGCGCCGGCGGCAAGCCGGTGGCGGCTGGCATTTTCGATTTCGGCCTCTATTTCTTCCACAACGCCAAAACTTCATGTGGCCGCGCCTCGGGACCTTATTTCCATCTGGCCGGGCTGGAAAGCCATCTTGAAGCAAGGCTGTGGAACCATATCTTCGTCCACGCGCAAAGCCTGCTGGGATTGCCGCTCGGCACCATCAAGGCGTCCGTTTCAATTGAAACGATTGCCGCCGTCTTCGAGATGGACGAAATCATTTTCGAACTCCGCGATCACATGGCGGGTTTGCGCTGCGGCGATGCGAATGCCGCCGGTTCGGCGCTGGCCGTCAAAACCTGCCACCGCCGGGGATGCTTGAGCATGGCCGCGCAAGCAATGGGGCCCGAGCAAGCGGCATTTCTCGGACATGACGGCATCGGCGCCGATAGTCCAGTTGCCGCGCAAGCCTTCCTGCAAGCGTTCAACGAACTGATGCCGACGGCGAACCAGCTCTATGTGGCGGGTGAGGATAGGCCTTCGGCGCGCAAGGAATTGCTGGCGAGTTTCACCTACGCCAAATCCGCCAAAAAAATTCACCGGAAAGGATAACGAATATGCGGAAAACGATTGAAGCAGGCGCTTTTGTAGTGGCCCTGGCGGCGCTTTCGACGCTGGTTTGGGCGGAGGAGCGCAAGCTTACCGGCGATGAAATCAAGGCGGCGCTGACCGGCAAGAAGGTCGTGGGCAACAATGACGGCAAGTCGTGGACGCAGATGTTCAAGGCCAACGGCGATACGCTCTATCAACTCACCGGCACCGAAGCGCAGAACGGTTATTGGGAAGTCCGCGGCGACCAGTATTGTTCGCAATGGCCGCCCAACGCCGCTTGGGACTGCTTCGACATGACGGGAGAGAACGACCGCGCGACGTTCATTTCCACGACTGGAAAGCTGTGGCCGGTGAAAATTTTGCCCTGAGCGGGTGGTACAGCTGCCCCGGCTCGAACGGGGGACCCCTAGATCCACAATCTAGTGCTCTAACCAACTGAGCTACAGCTGCATCGCTGGGCATCTAGTAATCGCAAGCGCACGCAAATTCAAGACAGCAAAAGGCCCGCAACCGAGTGCGGGCCTTTTGTTTTGCGGAAGGAAGTGCGTAACGCTTAGGCGGCGAAGGACTTGGAAACGTCGCCGAGAGACTTGGAGAAACCGTCCTGCAACGGCTTCACGGTTTCCTTGGCGAGCGCCATGTTGAGTTCGCTAAGCTCGGTCGCCTGGCTGTGGAACGCCTGGGCTTGCTCGCGGGCGAAGGTCTGGTGCAGGGCGAAGAGTTCGGCCGGCTCCTTCACCGCGAAAATTTTACGGGCGAAAGCGAAGCCCGCGTTCAGATTGATCTGGGTGATTTCCATCGCCTTCATCTGAATGTCGGCGAAGCGGAACTTGTAGGCGCTGGCCGCGGCATCGAAGACCTGCACATTGCCGTGGGCCAGGTCGTTGGCCTTTTCGAAGGCGGCCTGCGCCTGATCGATGGAGTTCTGGGCATAGGCCGCAACGTCTGCTGGAATTTCGCCGGTCATGGTGAGCTTGGCTTTCTTGTTGTTCGACATGGGTTTCTCCTGTGGCTGGTTGAGAAGATATAGCAGGTTTATTGTGCAATGCAATATAAATTTTGCACTGCAATATGCGCTTGCATTTTCAAAGGGTTAATGAAAGATGGACGAAATCCGGAAAATTCGTCTATTTTACCCGGAGTAAATGACGGTGGAGAGTGCCCGTGACGGAAGCGTTGCCGCCAACGCTGGAAGATTTGCGGGACAGTCCGGAGCCGGCGTTTCTATGGGATGGCGGCAGCGCCCGTATCGTCTGGGCCAATCCGGCCGGAATTTCTTATTTCGGCGGCGAAACGCTCTTTGACCTGATCGACCGCCCCTTCGACCTCAGGGAGCCGGGAGTCGCCGAGGTTATGAGCCTGGCGCGGTCCTTGCGGCGCGGCCAGATCGAGACTTCGCTGCTGCATTTTCCCTCTTCGGGGGCGAGCGCTCTTCTTTCCTGCAAATGCATGCTGCACACGCTGGCCGATGGTAGGGCGGGCCTTCTCGCCGTGGCGGTCAGTGCCAGCGGGGTGGAGACCGAGACGTTGAAGGCCGGCATCGCCGGGGCCTTCGATCTTTTGCCCAGTGCCGCCATCCTGACGGCCAAGGATGGTACTTTCGTTCACCTCAACGCCGCCGCACTGGCGCTGCTGGGCCCCGGCCGGCACGGAAGTCTCTCCAATCTTCTTGACGGCAAATCGGGGGCACAAGACCTTCTCGACCGCCTCGAGTCCGCCGGCACCTTAAGCTTCGTGCGCACTCTTGCCGTCAGGATCGGCCGCCGCCATATCCGCATAACAGCGCGAAGGCTGGCGTCTTCGGAACCGGAGGGCGCCCATACATTGCTGCTTCTCGACGACATCACCGAACGCCGCGCGCTCGAATTGCAACTTGGCGGCTCCGCGGCAAAATACCCGGCAATCGACTTGCCGGCGCCGGGCTCTGCCATGGGCCAGGCCGATACGGAAGCTTTCGACCTTCTGGGCCGCGTACTGAAGCAGGAAACCGCCGTGGCGGCGAAGCCTGAAGCCGAACCACAACTTCAACCTGCGACAACGACACCGCGCCGCAGCCTTACCCATATCCCGGAAATTGTCCGCGATCACCTCGACCGCATGGCGGAGGCGGTTCTTGTCGCCAAGGACGGCGCCCTCCTCTATGCCAACCCCGCCGCCCGCATGCTGCTGGGTCACGCGACGGCCGAAGACGTCATCAACGATCCGCAGTTGTGGGATCGCTTCGCGGCGCTCAGCCAGTCGCTCCCCGCCACAACAATCGAAGTTTCCGGTGGAATTCCTGTGACGGCCACGGCGCAAATGAGTTTGATCCCCTGGCTCGGCGGTCCGGCGCGGCAATTCGTGCTGAACCGCGTCGAGTCCCCGCGGGCACCGGCCGCCAAGCCCGATACCGTGGCGGCACTGCTACCCGCGGTTCCGCCCTTGCCGGTCCCAACGCTCTTGCCGGAGGCGGATGAGGAACTTCGCGCCATTCTCGATACCGCCGCCGACGGCATCGTAACCCTCGATGCCATGGCGCGCATCCATACTTTCAGTGCCGGGGCCGAGGCGATCTTCGGTTACCGGATTGCCGAGGTGGCGGATAAGCCCTTCGCCGATCTCTTCGCGCCCGAAAGCCGCAAGGTTTTCCGCGACTATCTCGCGGCCCTCCAGGGGCCGGGCCTGGCAAGCGTGTTCAACGATGGCCGCGAAATGACGGCAATCGTCAAGCAGGGCGGCACCGTGCCTCTCTTCCTCACGCTCGGAAAGCTCCAGGCACCGAAATCCAAGGCCGCCTTTTGTGCCGTGGTGCGCGACATCACGCAGTGGAAGAAGACCGAAACCGAACTCCGCCAAGCCAAGGAGGTAGCCGAGGCGACGAGCCGCCAGAAATCCGAATTCCTCGCTCATATCAGTCATGAGTTGCGCACCCCCCTCAACGCCATCCTGGGTTTTTCGGAAGTCATGCGGCTGCAACGCTTCGGCCGGATCGAGAACGAGAAATATCGCGGCTACGTCAACGACATTCACGCTTCGGGCGGCCATCTACTGTCGCTGATCAACGACCTCCTCGATCTCTCCAAGGTGGAAGCGGGCAAGCTCGAGTTGAACTTCACTTCGGTCAATCTCGCCGATGTCACCGAGCACGCCATGAAAATGCTGCAAGAGCAGGCGACGGCGGCGCGCGTCGTACTGCGTAAAGTGCTGCCCGCCGATCTCCCCAATGTGGTGGCCGATCTCCGCTCAATGCGGCAGATCATGCTCAACCTTCTCTCCAACGCGATTAAATTCACCGATCCCGGGGGTCAGGCGATCGTCTCGGCCCAGATGACGGCGGCGGGAGAACTTAAATTGCGGGTGAAGGATACCGGCATCGGCATGGACGCCGAGCAGTTGCGCGGGGCACTCCAACCTTTCGGACGCGTTGTTACCGAAGGCCGCGAGGCGCAAGGCACCGGATTGGGCCTGCCGCTCACCAAGGCGCTGGCCGAAGCCAACCGGGCGCAATTCGCCATGAACAGCGAGCCGCGCAAAGGCACCTTCATCGAAATTACTTTTCCAACCACCCGCGTGCTGGCGGAATAAAAGCCCTCACCCGAAGCAGTCGCCGGCGCTGCCGGCTCTGAACCGTCCTCGCCCCCGCGATAGCGGGGAGAGGACAGTTTATAACCGGCGGGGTCACGAAAGGGCCGTAAGTCCCGGCGATAGGGGGCCACTTGGGGAGTTATGAATGCGCGCAATATATATCAAGGCCGGGCTGGGGTTCCTTGCGCTGGCCACCGTCGTCGGCTTTTGGTTTATCGCCGCAACGGGTTGGGCGGTGACACTTCTCCAAGACGAGGTACGCAGCTGTCTTGACCGCGATCTTAAGGTAGCGGGCGGCGCGCATTTGGAATTCCTGCCGGAATTGGTGATGCGGCTCGACAACGTCCGTCTCTCCGGCGCTCCCGGCATGGAGGATGATTTTCTCAAGGCCGCCTCGTTCCGTGTGCCGATTACTTTTGCCGGTATTTTCTCGCACCAGCTCGATCTCACGCGAATAACACTCCGCGACGCCGAGATCGCCCTCGTCATCGACGAGATGGGGCGCACGAGCTGGCCCGAGGTCCAATCTTCGGCGCCCACGCCGGTGACGCTCTTTCTCGACCATGCGGCGATCCGCTTTTTTGACCAAAGGAGCGGGCAAGCCTTTGCCTTCCGCGATGCCCGCATGGCGGTTGAACTCTCAGCCCTGGGTGAAATGACGCTTGAGGGTGCTGCCACGATCAACGCCCAACATGCGAACTTCCAGGCCTATGTGAAGGATGTCGCGCGGATTTCAGCCAGGGGATCGCCGGCCGGATTCTCCCTCGAGGCACCCGCCCTTTTGGCGAGCTTCAATGGCAGGCTTGGCACGGGCCAGGGCCTGGGCCTTGCCGGAACCGTCAATCTCTCCGGCCCGGATTTGCGCCAGGCCCTGCGCTGGGCGGGTGGTGCGCCCGGCGGTACAATGGGGTTGAAAGACTTTAGCCTGTCCGGCGGACTCGATGCCAAGGCGCGGGCCTTCGGCGTCCATCAAGCGCTCCTCAACGTCGATGGCATTTCAGGCAGCGGCGATCTCACTCTGGATTTCCGGGGCGAGGTGCCGAAATTCCAGGCGGTGATCGCCACCGATACAATCGATCTTGACACCTACATCAAACCGGGAACGGCCAAGCTCGGGTTTTCAGCACTTCGCGGTATCGACGGCGCGGCGCGCATTACCGCGAAAGGCCTGAACTATTCCGGTCTCAAATTTGGGCCAGCAAAAATTGCAGCAACTCTCGATCACGGGCGGCTCGATGCGCAAATCTTCTTCAACTCCGCCTCGCAAGCGCAAATTACACTCGACGGCGCAAGCTCCGTGGACGGTTTTACCCTGGCCTTCAACAGCAATAATGCCGATGCGGGGCGGCTTCTCGAACCGTTCACCGGCATCGGCTGGCTTGAAGGCAAAGGCACAATCCACGCCACTCTCTCCGGCAACGGCAAGACCCGCGAAGAGATGATCTCGACCCTCAAGGGCGAGGCGCGGATCGCATTGACCGATGGAGCGCTCAAGGGTCTCGACGTCGGCCAGACACTTTCCGCTACCGCCCGCGAAATTCAAAATGGCTGGCCGGCCCGCGCCGAGGCCAAGACGCCCTTCACCTCGCTGGAAGTCTCCTTCACCATTGCCGATGGCATCGCGGCGATCAAAACCCTGAAGCTTGCAAGCCCCGCACTTGCCGTGTCGGGCAGCGGGGAAACCGATTTTTTGCGCCGCGCTCTCGATCTTCGCGTCGATCCCCGTCTGGTGACGGCTAAGACGGGCGAGACGGCGGGCCTTCCCGTCGCCATTGTGGTGCAAGGCCCGTGGGGTAGCCCCCGCATTTATCCCGACATGCCGGGCATCCTCGCCAATCCCAAGGCTGCCTATGAAGCGTTGACCGCGCGCGGATTGCCGCAATTGCCAGCCAATTGAAGTTTGCGAGCGCCGGAGGCATCTTGGCCTCATGATCCGCATCCAGAGCGAAGCTTTCGATCCCGGCGATGAGTTGGCCCGGCTCAAGGCTGGCAATCCCAATATCGGCGGCACCGTGGTGTTTCTCGGCAGCGTGCGCGATGTCTCGGATGGCAATGCCGTTTCCGCCATAACGCTTGAGCATTATCCCGGCATGACGGAGAAGGCGCTGGAAGAGATTGACGCGGAAGCCCGGCGGCGCTGGCCGCTCGATGCCAGCCTCATCGTTCATCGTTATGGGCGGCTGCGGCCCGGCGAAGACATCGTGCTGGTGATCACCGCTTCGGCGCACCGCGAGGCCGCCTTCGAGGCCTGCCACTTTCTCATCGACTGGCTCAAGACCAAGGCGCCGTTCTGGAAGTTTGAGGAAGGGGCCCGCAGTGCTCAATGGGTGGCCGCAAAAGACAGTGACGATACCGCCGCCCGGCGCTGGGACAAGTGAGCTTTTACCGGCGCCGCCGGGCGCGCCCGTTCTACAGAAGCGTCTTCGACGGCCTCGTCTTCCTTGTGGCGCTCCTGATGATCGTCTTCGCTGTCAAGCAATCAGGCCTCATTCCTTCGCAAACCGGAAACTTCATCGCGGTGGATGGCGATTCGCTCCGGCAAGCCCAACAGGATTTCCGCCTGCATGGGATCGACGCGCCGGAATTGCATCAGTCCTGCGTGAAGGGAGGCCGTAACTACCCCTGCGGCCAGGAGGCCAAACGCGCGCTTGACCAACTCGTGCGCGGCAAGACGCTCAGCTGTACGATCCTCGACGGCGACCGCTACGGACGCGGCGTCGTTCAATGCCGTGCCGGCGATCTCGATATCGCCGCCGAAATGGTCCGCCTGGGCTGGGCCATCGCCTATACCAGGCACAGCGCGGCATATGTGGATGAAGAAGCCAACGCCCGGCATAACCGGCGCGGCCTGTGGCAAGGCACATTCGAATCCCCGGACAAATGGCGCGAGCGCAATCGCAATTCGCTGATGCGGGACGATTCCGGTGAATAATGGTGCTGCCAGAGAGGATCGAACTCTCGACCTCTCCCTTACCAAGGGAGTGCTCTACCACTGAGCTACGGCAGCTTCGCGTCTATGCCGGCGGACACTTGCCACAGGCCTAGCCCCCACGCAACCATGCCGCTTGACGGACTTACCGAAGCCCTTAAGATTTCGCCCATGGAGAAAAAATCGACAGCTTCCGAAGCCCGAAAGGCCCGGCTTGCCAAGGCTTTGAAGGCCAATCTGGCAAAGCGCAAGCCTGTCGCCAAAGTGCCCAAACCGGCAGGCAAGTCCGCCGGGGATTAGTGGTTGCCGCAATAGCGCCATGTGTGCTTGTTAGCCCGCCAACGTTCCAACAGGGGAAATTTCATGGATCGAATCCGCATCCGCGGCGGCAACCGGCTTTCCGGCACGATCAACATTTCCGGCGCCAAGAATGCCGCCCTGCCGCTGATGATCGTTTCGCTCCTCACGCCCGAAACCCTCACCCTCTCCAACGTGCCGCGCCTCGCCGATGTGCGCTTGCTCCAGCGCATCCTGCAGAACCATGGCGTCGATATCATGATCGCTGGAAAACGCCCGGGGCAGAACAGCCAGTCGGGCGATACTAAGCAGCTCTCGGCCAAGACCATCGCCGATACCACGGCTCCTTATGAACTCGTCTCCAGGATGCGGGCGAGCTTCTGGGTGCTGGGGCCGCTGCTGGCGCGCTGTGGCGAGGCCAGGGTGTCGCTGCCCGGCGGCTGCGCCATCGGCACGCGGCCCGTGGACATGCATCTCATGGCGATGGAAAAGCTCGGCGCCGAAATTGCCATCGAGGCGGGCTATGTGGTGGCGCGCGCTGCCCGCGGCCTCAAGGGCGCACACATCAAATTCGACAAGGTGTCGGTGGGCGCCACCCACGCGGCACTCATGGCATCGGTGCTGGCCCATGGCGACACGGTGATCGAGAATGCGGCGCGCGAGCCCGAAATCGGCGATGTGGCGGATTGCCTCAACAAGATGGGCGCCAGAATCGAAGGCATCCATTCCTCGACGCTGAAGATCAAAGGTGTGACCAGCCTCCAGGGTGCTACGCATGAGGTGATCGCCGACCGGATCGAGACCGGCACCTACGCGATGGCCGCGGCCATGGCCGGCGGCGATGTTACGTTGAAAGGTGCGCGGCCCCAAACGCTCGCTTCGGTAATCGAGGTGATGCGCGGCAGTGGCA
>JBOHKD010000040.1:0-8942 GCA_050728895.1 Aestuariivirga sp. | reverse complement strand
GCCTTGACCCCGGGCCGGTATCTTTGGCAACGGTCTGCCATCCAGCATGGCGGCCGCCGCGAGTGCCACCTCCGGCGTGATGGCCGCATGGCCCTCGATGAAATTGGCCAGCCTGGCGAAAATGATGGCGCGCACCACCCGCTCCGGCAACGGATCGCCCCAGGAAGCGGCCGCGTGTGTCGGGGGGCGTTTTGCTTGCAGCTTGCGGTCTTCGGGCGAGAGCCGTTTCTTGGCGTACTGGCCATAGCCGCTGGTGACGCCGTAAACCGTGATATCGGGATCCTCGATCAAGGCCATGAAGCGTTGCCGCTCGGCCGCCATGCGCCGCATCGCCGTCTCGGCCAATCGCACCGCTTCGCCGCGCCACGCCACACGGCACAGGTTTTCAAGTGTGAAGTCACGGCGTGTAGCGAGGGTGACGGTCATGGCGGCTCCGGAGAAATTCCGGATCACCTATAGACGAGGCTCGCTCCAATCTTCAAGCGCGCCGCCTTTTCGGTGAGGACACATTGATGCTGGTTGACCGGCTTGTTAAATGCGAGAGAGAAGTAATTGCCGGCATTGTTGAAACCGAGACCCACGGCTTTATGCACTAGCCGCATTCGTGCGGAGACGGGGATTTCATCCTCGGACGATAAGATATTGTTTACGGGCCCGCTTCTGCATAATCTGCCGCGAATGACTGACAAACCAAATCGCTGGAAGCGTTACGCGGACTGGGATGCGCGGCCTTTGCGCCTCGATAAGTTTGCCGCCGAGGATTGGAAAAACGGTTTCGCGGCATTCTCGAGCCCGGCAGATCCGAAAGCGGATCTTGAACTGAACAACGGCCGCGTCGTCAGTTTGGATGGCGTACTCGATCATGACTTTGACATGATCGACCGCTTCATCGCCACCTACCACATCGATCCCGAAGTCGCGGCCGAGGCCATGGCCATGGACTCGCGTGAAGTGTCGCGTATGCTGGCCGACATGAACGTGCCGCGCGAAACGCTTGTGCGCCTCGCGCGCGGCATGACACCGGCAAAGCTGGCGGATGTTGTGTCCCGTCTGAATGCGCTCGAAATCGCCTTTGCCTATTCCAAGATGCGAGCGCGGAAAACACCGGGCAACCAGGCTCATGTAACAAATGCCAAGGATGATCCCCTGCAGCTCGCTGCCGACGCCGCAACGGCGGTGGCCCTCGGTTTCGATGAAATCGAAACCACCATGCGCGTGTCGCGCAATGCCTGGTCCAATGCTGTCGCCTGTGCGGTGGGCGGTGCTGTTGGCCGCCGGGGAACATTGTTCCAGTGTTCGAGCGAGGAAGCCGAGGAACTTCGCATCGGCATGGCGGGGTTCACCTCCTATGCCGAGACGGTTTCGGTCTATGGAACGGAAAAGGCTTTTGTCGATGGCGACGACACACCCTGGTCGAAAGCGTTTCTCGCGGCGGCCTATGCATCTCGCGGTATCAAGATGCGCTGCACGTCGGGTGCCGGTTCTGAGTTGCTCATGGGATTCCATGAATCGAAATCGCTTCTTTATCTCGAAGCACGGTGCCTCTGCCTGCAGCGCGGCATGGGTGTGCAGGGTACGCAGAATGGCGGCATTGATGGCGCGCCGCTGACCGCAACAGTTCCAGGCGGCATGCGTGAACTGATGGCGGAAAATCTCATCGCGGTTTGGCTCGATCTCGAATGCGCGTCGGGCAATGATGCGCGCCCGACTGAATCCGAGATTCGCGTTGGCGCGAAAATCCTGCCCTATCTGATTTCCGGCTCCGACCTGATCTGTTCGGGCTTCGGATCAATCCTGAAATACGACAACTCTTTCAATCCGTCGCTCCTCAACGGTGAGGAGCTAGAAGACTATCTGGTCTTGCAGCGCGATTTCGAAGCCGATGGAGGTCTCACGCCGCTCTCCGAAGATCGGGCAATCGCTTTACGCACACGTGCGGTCGAAGCCCTTGCTGCTGTCTATGATGAGCTGGGACTGGCGCAAGCAACGCCGGACATGAAGCAAAGTGTGGTCGTCGCTTCCGGCTCCGATGAAACCCGCAGTTTCATGCCGCGCGATGTGTCATTGATCAGCGAACAGATCAAGAATCGCGGCTTGACCGTTATCGATGTGATCAAGGCCCTGGCCAAGCGCGGCTATCGGGAGGAAGCGGATAACCTGCTCAACGTTGTGAAACTGCGCGTCTCGGGAGATTACTTGCAGACATCGGCCATTGTCCGCAATGGCCGCGTGCTGAGTGCTGTGAATGATCCCAATGACTATTCGGGTCCAGGGTCGGGCTACCGCGTGAGTGAGGATCGGCGAAGGGAGCTGATTGGCATCCGGGATGTGCTCGATCAGAAGGAAGTGCTCCGCTCGGAAGCCATGCATGAGAAACGAGAAGCCCGCCGCATCCGCTATCGCGACATGGGCAATGCAGTTGAAGGCAAGGATATTGCCGACGTGGTGATCGGCATCAGCCCGGCCTTCGGCTTGAAACTCTTTCAAACAACGGCCGGCCATAGTCTTTCAGATGTTCTCTCCGTGATGACCGCGGCGATCGCCGCGCGCGGCTTGAAGCCGCGCGTCGTGCGATTCCGGCACACGGCCGACACGTCTTTCCTCGGCCTGTCGGCAGCGCGGCTCGCAGGTTCTGGTATTGCTATCGGCATTCAAGCCAAGGGTACGGCGGTCATTCACCAGCGCGATCGCTTGCCCCACAATAATCTTGAGCTCTTCTCCAACGCGCCAATCACCGGTCTTGAGCATTACCGCCGGATGGGCGCCAATGCGGCAGCTTATGCGCTCGGTGAAATGCCTGAGCCAATCGTCGTACCCACGCGCGGCGAGGCGATGGGCGCGCGCTATCACGCCCGTGTTGCGATGATTTATGCCATTGAGACCGGCCTCACCGAAGCGGGGGCTGCTCCCATTCAAATTGAAGTGACGCTGAGTGGAGGGAGATCGTGAGCTGGACCCGCGCTGACTATCCACTTGCCGAACGGCATGCCGATGACGTGAAGGGCAAACGCGGAAAACCGATTGGATCGATCACTCTCGATGCCATTTTGTCGGGCGGTATCACCATGGATGATCTGCGCATTACGCCAGATGCGCTCAGGTCTCAGGCCGGCGTTTCGCGCGATGTAGGGCGAACCACGCTCGCTGCGAATTTCGAGCGCGCATCTGAACTGGTCGATATTCCGCAGGATTTCATCATGCGGGTTTATGAGTTGCTGCGTCCGGGCCGAGCCAAATCGGCGGGAGACCTTCTCGATGCGGCACGGATTATGCGCGAGACGCATAAGGCCGACAGGATTGCACGGTTCATCGAAGAGGCAGCGTTGGTTTACGGGAAGCGGGGACTGTTCACCCAGCGATTTTGAAGGCGGCCGGGCTGGAACAACCTGTTGCTGCCGAAAAATGAAACACTCTCTCAGATTGTTGACGCACTGCAACCCGTTGGAGATGAAATCACTGTCACCAAGACGACAGACAACGCGCTCACAGATGGTATCTTGACGATGACCGGCATCCGTGTGCACTCCTCTCGGAAAGTGTGTGCGCTGTGTGTGCAGTAAGAGAACGGAGCAGAACTGGTGTGTAAATCAGTGCACACATTCTTATTTCATTCTCTGATAAAATAAGAGCAAGCCGTTGATTAAAAAAGAAAAAATATTCTCCATCGCACCCATGATGGACTGGACCGACCGGCATTGCCGGTTCTTCCACCGCCGGCTTACGCGCCATGCGCTGCTTTATACCGAAATGGTGACGGCACAGGCGGTGCGCCATGGCGATCGCGGCCGCCTGCTGGGGTTGGACCCCCGCGAGCAGCCCGTAGCTCTACAGCTTGGAGGCCACAATTCGGCCCTCTTGGCCGAAGCGGCGCGCATTGGCGAGGGCTTCGGCTATTGCGAAATCAATCTTAACGTCGGCTGCCCCTCTGCCCGCGTACAGGAAGGCCGCTTCGGCGCCTGCCTGATGGCGGAGCCCGAATTGGTGCGCGATTGCGTGGGCACCATGAAAGCCGCGGTGCGCCTGCCCGTCACGGTCAAATGCCGGATCGGCATCGACGGGCAGGACGGCGAGGAAGATCTGGAGAATTTCATCGCCACTGTCGCCCAATCGGGCGCGGTCACTTTCATTATCCATGCCCGCAAGGCCTGGCTCAAGGGATTATCGCCCAAGGAAAATCGCGAGGTGCCGCCTCTCAACCATGCCCGTGTCCATGCGCTGAAGCGAAGGCATCCGGAACTCACCATCATTCTCAACGGCGGCCTCACCAATCTCGACGAGGCCGAAGCCCAGTTGCGCCATGTCGATGGCGTGATGCTGGGCCGGGCTGCGTACCAAAACCCATGGCTGCTCCATGATGTGGACCGGCGTTTTTTTGGAGACGGCGAATCTGCTGAAAACCCCGAGACCATCGTCGAACGGATGAAGCCCTATATTGCGGAACAATTGGCCAAGGGGACAAGATTGCAACAGATTACCCGCCATATGCTGGGCCTCTTCCACGGCCTTCCCGGCGCCAGGCATTGGCGCCGCATCCTGTCGCAGGAGGCGGTTGGCCCGGGAGCAGGCTTGAAAGTGATCGACAGGGCGCTTGACGAAGTGCTGCGCCGGGCGCCATCATCCCTGCTGGCGGCGGAATAGGGGCTTGCGACTTCAAGCACCCCATGTGCTAGATACCTTGCACTGCTTTGGGGCTGGACTCATGACCGCGTACCGAATCCTCATAACGCTTGCTGCCATTTTCCTGGCAACCTCCGGTCAGTCGCGCGCTCAGACCAGTATACCACAACCCAATTGCGGAGATTTCTCCACAACATTTTACAGTCCTGGCTTGGAATCCGCCTGCGAGAGAGCGCTCATCGGACGCCAGCTTCTCATCCACAACGCCGATGCGCTGGCCAAGGCTGTCGCCAACAGCTTCCATATCGGCCCGTCCTTGATCGAACCCACGGGGCTTGAGAACATCTCGGCGGAAGAGGCCGTGGCGCGGCTTGCCGGCGGCTCATCGCTCCTGATTTCACCCGCCGCCGATGTTGCGGCCATGGCGCCAACGCCGAAGTGGAATGTCTGGGCCGACGGCAAATACACCTGGAACGACAATTCGCCGGAGAATTTCGATCTCGACGGCCCGCTGTGGAATGGTCTTGCCGGGTTCGATTATAAACTGTCCGACAGGCTCACTCTTGGCGTCATCGGATCCTATGAATCTTCCGATCTCGACGGCACCGGCACCGATCTCGATTCGGAAGGCTGGGGCGTTGGTCCTTATATAGGCATCGTTCTTACCGACAACATTGTCTTCTCCGCCAATGTGCTTGGCTCGTTGGTCGATACGCGCCAGACCGGGCCGTTGCATTTTGATTCCGAGCGCATCCAGGCCACCGCCGCATTGAACGGTTACTGGTACAAGGACGCTTGGCGCTTTACGCCCGGCCTCTCTGTTTCATGGTCCAAGGAGTGGATGGATGAAACGTCGAACGCTGCTCCCGATCAGGACGTCGAAGCGGCGCTGCTGACGCCGAGCGTCCAGATCGGCGATACGCTGCGCCTGTCGGAAACGGCAACCGTCGAACCCTGGGCCGGGACGGCCCTCGATTGGACCTTCGTCAACCGGATCGAGCAATCCGGTTCTCCCGCGATCGACGATCCCAACGTCGATCTGCGGGTTCAGGCCGGTTTGAATTTCGGGTTTGGCGCCAACATGCAGCTTTCGCTGACCGGGGAAGCCGGCGGCCTTCTCCTCGACAACGTCGATACCTATTCCGGCGAAGCCAATTTGGCGATTCAATTTTAGGAAGCGGCGGCTACCTCAAGCCGACCGCGGCGTCCACCCCGGCGCCGCTTGCGGAGCGTGAGTGTCGCCACGCGATCGGGCAGTTCGGCCATGATGTCGCGGCGCTGCCTCTGATCGAAGCCAAGCCAACTGCCGATTTCCGCGCGCGTGCGCCCGCAACCGATGCAGAAACCGGTTTCCGGGTCGACAACACAGACCTTGATGCAGGGCGTTTCGATCGCTGGCATGGAATGGGCATTCATGGGCATGAGTCTAGACCCGGCACTCTGGCACGAAATGGCGGAAACGCCGGTTGAAAGATCGAAAACGTCTAGCGCATTTTCCTGGAAAGTGGAATCCGCTTTCCGGATAAGAAAATGCGCCAGTTCAACCAATTGGAGCATGTTCTTACCGCCAAAGTGTGTACACTTTGGCGGTAAGAACATGCTCTAATCTCTTAGGTAGAGAATACCGTCTTCGACCCGGAAACTTCGCAGGCGGCTGAGAAAGCTCATGCCCAGCAGCGTGCCCCTAAGCGCGCCTTCCGGCAGCACCAGCCCGTCGACGTCATCGACCTCTATGCCATCGACCGCGATCCGGCCGATCTTGACGCGCGCCGCATTGGCCACGCCATTGGCTGTCGCCACAGGCGTGTTGAAATCGAGATTGCCGGGCCGCAGCCCCGCGTTGCGGGCGTCCTCATAACTTAGCGCCACGGCGGTAGCGCCCGTATCCACCAGAACCATGATGTTGGTGCCGTTGATCGCTGCCTTGGTGACGAAATGCCCGCTCGAATTGGCCTTGAGTTCCGTGGCCGACATCAGCCTGAGCGATGGCACGTCATCGTATCGGTCGGCCGGCAGGCCGGTGAGCAGCAGCGCCAGTCCGGCAATGAGCATCGAAAAAATTGGCGTATGCATGGCAGAAATCCCATCCAGGCGATGGGCGGGAATGCTGGGCTAATGCCGTCAACGCGGTGTAAACGGAATGTTCACAATACCGATCATGGTAAAGAAAGGCTTGCCGCGTAAACCGCGAGCATTGCCGTCTCGGCCAGAATCTGGCCCGCGCCGCAAACATCCCCCGTCTGGCCGCCGATCTTGCGCATGGCAAGCGCCCGCACCATCGCCAGCGTGATGCCTGCCGCGGCAAGGGCCACGAGACTTGCCGCCGGCGCCAGCACATAGCCCGCCGCGGCGAAGGCCCCAAAGCCGCCAATCGCCAGCGCCAGCAATGTCGTGTTGCGGCTTGGCCGTCCCGACAAAACCGAAAGCCCATCGCTGCGCGCCGGCCTTGTCGCCCACATCAGGTCCACCATCAGGGAGCGTGAAAATGCGGCGGCCGAAGCGAGCAAGACAATCGTGGCGATAGCTGGCAGGTCGAGCAGGGCCGCGAAAAGTGCCGCCCGCGCCAGCAGGACGAACACCAGCGCCATCGCGCCATAAGCACCGATGCGGCTGTCGCGCATGATTTCCAGCCGCTGTTCGCGCGATTTGCCGCCGCCGAAGCCGTCTGCCACATCGGCAAGCCCGTCCTCATGTAAAGCGCCGGTGATGAGAGCGCTCGTAGCCAAGGCAAAGGCGGCGCAAAAGAAATCGGGTAACCCTGCAAGATTGCACAGAACGAGGCTCGCGCCGATGAGGCCGCCCACGACCGCGCCAGCCACCGGAAACATTCCCATGGCGGCGGCAAGTGGCGGAGGATCGAGGGTGCGCACGAACGGCACCGGCAGGCGGGTTAAAAACCGCAAGGCGACGAGAAATTCCGTAAACGGCCGGAAACGGCGCGGAGCTTCGCTTTGCGGCTCGAAATCGTCGCTCATGTTGCGCTTGCTGCCCGAATCCTGTGATGACGTCGCCTCGTAAATAGGAGTCTTTCCACGAAATGACAAACACCGCTACCGGATCGCCGTTCGACGGTATCCGAAGTCTTCTGAAGGATATTCCGGGCCCCGACCGCGAGGCCATGGAACAATGCCGGGCCCGCGACAGCCGTCTCACCAAACCTCCCGGAGCGCTCGGGCGGCTCGAGCATATCGCCGAATGGCTCTCCGGCTGGCAGGGCCGCTATCCGCCCGCCGTCGAGCATCCCGTGGTTGCGGTCTTTGCCGGCAATCATGGCGTGGTGGCCCAGGGTGTGACAGCCTACCCTCAGGAAGTAACACGGCAGATGCTGGCGAATTTCCAGGCGGGCGGAGCGGCGGTAAACCAGATTTGCAAGACATATAGTCTCGGCCTCAAGGTCTTCGAACTCGACCTCGATCATCCCACCCACGATATCACCGTGGACGCGGCACTCGAGGAAGCCGCCTGCGCCGCCGCGATCGCTTATGGCATGGAAGCGATCGCCGAGGGCTGCGATCTTCTGTGCGTGGGCGAGATGGGGATCGGCAACACCACCATTGCCGCGGCCATCGCCCACGCCCTGTTCGGTGGCGCGCCTGAAGATTGGGTTGGCCCCGGCACGGGGGTCGATGCGGCGGGGCTCAAGCGCAAGGCCGATGCCGTGCGCCGTGCCGTCGCTTTGCACCGGCCGCATCTTGCCGATCCGCTGGAAGTCTTGCGCCGCCTGGGCGGCCGTGAAATCGCCGCCATGATGGGAGCCATACTCGCCGCCCGCATCGAGCGCGTTCCGGTGCTCATCGATGGCTATGTGGCAACCGCCGCCGCCGCCATCCTTTACGCGCTGCGCGCCGATGCGCTCGACCATTGCATCGCCGCCCATTGTTCGGCCGAGCCCGCCCACCGCGGACTGCTGGCGAGGCTCGGCAAGGTTCCGCTGCTCGACCTTGGCATGCGGTTGGGAGAAGCTTCGGGTGCTGCCCTGGCGGCGGGCATCGTGAAGGCGGCCGTCAGTCTTCACAATGGCATGGCGACATTCGAAAGCGCCGGCGTGAGCGGCAAGGAGACTTGAGTTTTAGACCGCGATGGCGGCGGCGCCGGGTTCAAGGAAAGCCATCACCTCTTCGGCCATCAATGGTTTTGAGAACAGGAAACCCTGAAACAGACTGCAGCCGGCCAGCCGCAGCACCGACATCTGGTTTTCATCGTCGACGCCTTCGGCCGTGACCCTGAGGCCCAGCGCGTCCGCCATGGCGATCGTGCCCTGCACCAGCCGCAATGCGGACGGCTGGCGCAGGATATCCTGGACCATCGACCGGTCGAGCTTCAGC
>JBOHKD010000039.1:0-9477 GCA_050728895.1 Aestuariivirga sp. | reverse complement strand
CATCTCAAGATCAATCGCGCCATCGCCACACGCTATGACAAACTCGCCAACAGTTTCCTCGGAATGCTACATCTCGCCATAACCCGCATGTGGCTCAAATTTGTCCACAGCGCCTAGCATATTCAGACGGCGGCTCATTCCCGGAATTCGAGCGCGGCAAGAATGATCCGTAATTGCTGGAGCCGATCACGCAAGCGAGAGAATAGGGGAGTATTACGGAATCGTTCGGTTGGCTCTCCAATGGCCAAGGCTTGATTTGCGGAAGGGTAGTGACAAGCCTATTATTGAGTGGACGGGGGGCGAAGGGGACGCGCCATGCTTGCCCGGATCGTTTCACTGGTGTTACTGCCGATTGGATTGTGCGGCTGGCTTTCGCCGGCAGCGGCCGTTGAAACATCCCAGTCCTTTGTTGCTCCCGTCATCAAGGATTTTCGGCTCGACTGGTGCCGCAACTGGGGCGTGGGCTGCGGTGGCCCGGCGGCCGAGCTTTTTTGCCGGGAGAAGGGTTTCGACAAGGCCACGCGCTGGAGCATTGATCCCAATGTCGGCGCGCGTGGCATTCCAACCCTGGTGTTTGGCGATGGCAGACTGTGCCAGGCGCCCAATTGCTCGGGTTTCCGGGTTATTGTCTGCGCGCGCGTGGCGGCGGCGGCTCCACCCAAGCTGGAAGTCAAGCCGCCAACGACTGTGAAGAAGATCAAGGTCAAGCCGGCGCCCACTGTCGAACTCCCCAAGATCGTCAAGAAACCCGTCGAAGTCGATACCAAGCGCAAGGTCGCAAATTTCAAGTTCACAAAGTTCAGTAGTTTCAAGCCGCGCAAGCCGGAAGCCGTCCGGCTCACCTGGATCAACACACTGCGGGTTCTCAATACCTATCCCGCAGGCGCATCGCTCTATAAATGCGGAAGTGGCGACTGCTCGGTCTCGTCAACGGCGGACCTTCAGATCGATGACAAGGCAGCGGCACCAACCGTCGATCTGACCTTCAGTGCCTCCGCCATTCCCCATGCGGAAAAGGGCCTCTGGCAGGTGAGTTACTTGCCGTTTCCCGCCTTCGCCAATGCCAGTGCCGCTGACCTGACGCCGCCGGGCCTCGTGCTTTCCGGTGAGACCGATTACCCGCAGGGCTGGTTTTCTTTCAGTGCGCTGGAAGCGGCCAAGAAATTGCCGGCGGGGGCAAGGGAGGCGATCTTCCACATTCGTGTGCTCCCCGTGGCCGGCGAAAGTCAGATCGTGGGCCAGCCCACAAATGTGATGCGGGCCTTCTACGGCGTGAAGCTACCGCCCCAGGAGCCCTACAAGATCTACACAAAAAGCGAAGTGCCGGGCAGCGCTCCCGATATCCGCCTGGTGAAGCTGGAGGTCGAGCCATTCAAGTCGGTGGTGGACGCTTGGCCGCCGGGCTGCAAGACCTGGGAGGAGACCTATGGCGAAGACAAAAACATTTTCGAGGAAATCGGCGAGTTCCTCTCCGGCGCGTGGAACTGGGCGAGCGATGCCTACCAGTGGGCCAAGGATCAGGTCATTGAACTGGCGAGCATCCTGACGCTTGGTCTTATCCCCAAGGACGTTTTCGTCTTTGCGCTTGATGCGGCCATGGCGAGCATGGGCATTCCGCCCGACATTCCCAATCTTGGCCAGTTGATGAACGAGGGTGTGGATGGCCTCGCCAAGGAAATGGCCAAGGCCGCCATGACGCAGATACCGGCTGCCGATCTTGCCAGCAATGTTGGCAACCTGGCCGCCGATCTCACAATTGAAACGGCAGCGGCCATGACTGAGGAGGAACTCCGCAAACGTCTTGAGCTGGAGATCGAGAAGCGCTCCCATGACGCCATATTGGCGGCGGCCAACGAAATGCAGAAGCAGCTCGCCACCAGCGGCAAAGGCAAGCTGTGCACGAACAAGAATTTTCATTCGGTGTTCAAGGTGACGGTGGTGAACGCCGGAAACAAGGACGAGCCGGAGGTCAGGATCAGAGCGGACGCCGAACCCGTCTATTACGGCGGCGGCTGGACCATCGCCATGCGGCGTGGCGAGCAGTTGACATTGGTGGGTGTTGGCAAGCCTATCCTGCCGAGCGGCCCCTACAGCTGGCCATGGCTTACAGCCAAACAACGCTTCGATGAGGATATGGCGCGCTGGTGGCAGGAGGTGCTGCACTATAAGGCGATCTTCTCAGTCAATGTCACAGGCGTACTTAAATGTCTGGACGGCGATCCGAGTTCGCAATTCTGCGATAGAGAGATGAAAAACCTGCACCGCTCAGCGCCGCAAAAGGTGCTCTCGGCCTACAGTTTCAGTCAGTGATTTTCGTCCTCGCCCGCGTGAGCGGGAGAAGGCTCAGGCCTGGAATTCGAGCGCGTCCTTGATGATTTTTTGAAGATCTTCGCGGCGGTAGGGCTTCATGATGATGAAGCCCTCGCGGAAACGCGGCTCTTCCTGATGCACCATGGCGCCCTTGGGATAGCCCGAGGTGTGGACGATCTTGAGCTCCGGCCTGATGCCGCGCGCCGCCTGGGCAAGATCGAAGCCGTTCAAGCCGCCCGGCATCACCACATCCGAAAACATGAGATCGATGTCGGAGTGTTCCTGCAACCGTGCCAGAGCCTGAAGGCCATCCTCGGCCTCGACGATTGTATAACCGAAATCCTCAAGAAACCCGCAAGCCACCGCGCGCACCGCTTCCTGGTCTTCGACAACCAGGATTTTAGGGCCCCGGGGCGGCGTCACGGCCACGGTTTCGGCAACGGCTTCCACTGCGGCGCCCGTAATCTCGGGCATCACTTCGCCCTCGGCGAATTTGCGCGGCAGGTACATTTTGACCGACGTACCGTGGCCGACTTCGCTGTAGACGTTGATATGGCCGCCCGATTGCTTGATGAAGCCATAGACCATGGCAAGGCCGAGGCCCGATCCCTTGCCCTGCTCCTTGGTGGTGAAGAAGGGCTGGAACACCTTTTCGAGAAGCTCCGGGCTCATGCCGCTGCCGGTATCCGAGACCGCCACCATGACATAGTGCCCCGGCACAACGTCCGGGTACTTTGCCGCATAGGCCTTGTCGAGATAGACGGGCTGGGTCTCGATGGTGAGAAGCCCACCCTTGGGCATTGCATCGCGGGCATTGATGGCGAGGTTGAGGATCGAGGATTCAAGCTGCGAGGCATCGATGACGGCCTTGGGCTCGCCAGCCATCGCATCGGCCTTGAGCTGAATGGTCTCGCCGATCGAGCGCGAGATGAGCGGCGCAATGCCCTTGACGAGCCCGTTGATGTTGACTTCCCGGGGTTCCAGCACCTGCTTGCGCGCGAAAGCCAGCATCTGGCGGGTGAGATCGGAGCCTTTTCGTGCCGCGTCGATGGCTTCGGCCATGCGGCGTCCGCCCTTTTCATCCGTCTCGAACTTGCTTTCCAGCAGTTCGAGATTGCCGATGATCACTGTCAGCAGATTGTTGAAATCATGGGCCAGGCCGCCAGTCAACTGACCGATGGCTTCCATTTTCTGGGCATGCTGAAGCCGCTGCGTGGCCTGCTTCTTGTCGCTGACGTCGACGATCTGAAGGATGATTTGTTCAACCTCGCCGGCAGCATTACGCACCAGCGCCACGCTGGTGGCGCCATGCATGATGCGCCCCGTGGCGCTCACATAGCGCCATTCTTGTTTGATCGACTGCACCTTACCGCTGATCAATTCGCCGACGCTTCCGAGAAACTCTGCGATATCGTCCTTGTGCAGAATGTCTTTTATGTTGACGGCGCGCCGCTCATTTTTGGGCCTGTCGAGAAATTCCCAGAAGGCGCCATTGGCGAGCGTGATGTCGCCGAGCGGCGAGGCCAGCGCCATGCCGTGCGCCGCCGACTCGAAAGCGCCCTTGAAACGCTGGTCTTCAACCACGGTGACAGTCTGCGAGACCGAAAGCGGCTCATCGAGCAGGCAGACCGAGCGTTCAATCCGCCCCTTGTCGCCGCGATAGGCGTTCATCGACAGCACAATCTGCGCCGTCGAGCCGTCCTTGCGCTGCACCGTCATTACTTCGCCGCGGCAGATGCCGCTCTGGAAATAAGCGGGGTAAATCTCCTGCACCAGGCGGGCGCGCGATTCAGGCGCGAGAAATTCATTGAACGCCCGCCCGATTACTTCCGCTTCCGGATAGCCGAGCGATTTGGCCCACTGCTTGTTGACGGAAGTGAGCCGCCCTGCCGCGTCCATGCAATGCAGCATCACCGGAAAATTGGCGAGGAGAAGTTCATAGACCTTGCCGTTCTGGTCGGGAAAGAACGGCACATAGCTGTCGCCAGTGGCCTGAGGCCGCTCGATTTTCCAGGCGGGCCCACTGGGGCGAAGCTCATCCCATCCGGTGAAGGGCTGATTCAGGCTCGCGGCATTGATCGGCGGATTCATGAACGGGGCTGCCTCTTTGGAGAAAACTAGTCTCAATGATTATCGGCACCGCGGTTAATGGAGCCTTTCACAACTCCGCAAAATTGCAGGATGTGGCGGAACTTCCACGCAACGCTGGCTCTATGCTTAAGTGCCGGTTAATGGGGGGCGCGTCTCTATTCCCCTTCTCCCCTCGCGGGAGAAGGTGGCCGCGCAAAGCGCGGACGGATGAGGGGGCTGGTTCAGCGAGTCACGTTTTGCATTTGATATGCGGAACCACCCCCTCATCCCCGGCTTCGCCGGACCTTCTCCCGCGAGGGGAGAAGGGGACTTAAGTATATACCGGCCGGCCGATGGCCTCGGCGGTTAGCGTGGCGCGGAGCAGGCCGTTGTCGTCCACGGCATCGGGGAGGAGATGCTTCTCGATTGTATCGCGTAGCTGAGGCGCCTCGGCGCCCATGCCCTGGACTGCCAGCAAAGCGGCCTCGCGCGCGATCGTTCGCGCCGCCACCAGTGCCTCCATGCCGCTGCCGAACACCGTTACCCCTTCCGGTCCATGCACACGGAATTTGCCGCTGCCGTCCCCTTCAACCGTTACCATCACCGTTTGGGCGACAACACCGCTCGCCGCTCCAACCGCATTGGCGACCTTGAAGAAAGGCGGGAACACCATCTCGCAGCGAAGCCGCCGTCCAGCTTCCCCGTAATAGACCTTGACCGGCCCCCCTACGGCGATGACGGGAACGGTGGGCGACATGGCGATGGCGGCATGGCCCAATTGTCCTTTGCCTGAGCATACCGCATCGATTAACGCGCTCTCGCCGAAGTGCTGGCCGAAGGCCGTATCGAGGATCACCCGGCAACTGCGCTTCACCGTTTCACTCCACACATCGCGGCAGAAGGCTTCCACGCGCGCCGCATCGCCCGCCCGCATGTCGCGGAAGCGCACCATGAGCCTCGCCGCAAGTGCCGCCGCCGGTCCCGGCCAATTGTCCTGAAGGCCAAGCACATGGGCTGCATCCGATGGCGTGAAGCCCCCCAGCTGCACGAGACCTTTGCGCTTGAGCGCCGCAAGCACCCGCTGCGCCGCCGGGGAACCCGCGATCCTGCGGATGGGACGCGGGCGCTCGCCCACCATGTCCAGCATCTCGCGTTCACGAGCGCTGAGTTCGGCCGGTGCCGGCACTGTAGCCCCGAAAGGCCGCAGCACGAACTTGCCGTGCATCGAGCCGCCCTCGGTGTCGGCGAGATCGGCTTCCAGCATGGCGGCGACTTCCTTGTAGCGCGAGGCAAGCAACGAAATCGGCACCACGCGCTGGGGGCCAACGCCCAAAGCGCCATTCAGGCCGAACCGGATTTCACTGTCACCACCGAGCCCGATGGTTTTGACGTCGATAGCCCTGACCATGGTGCGCCAGCCGCCGACTTCGGCTCCCTGCTCGGAAACTTGCGGACGGCCACCCACGAGCAGACCCAGATCGGTGGTGGTCCCACCCATGTCGGACATGATGAAGTCTTTCAGGCCCGACAACCAGGCAGCGCCCACGAGGCTTGCCGCCGGCCCCGACAGCACCGTTTCGATGGGCCGGAGCGCCACCTTCTCGGCCAGCGCCAAGGTGCCGTCGCCCTTCACGATCATCAGCGGACAATCTATACCGAGCTGCGCCATGGAACGCTTCACCGCCTCGATCAGCATGGATACGCGCGAGATCAGGCGGGCGTTGAGAACAGCGGTAAGCGCGCGCCGTGGTGCATCGAGCGAGGAAGTGAGTTCGGTCGAAAGTGTCACCGGCTTGGCCGTGAGCCGCACAACCAGCTCGCGCGCGGCAATTTCATGGGCGGGGTTGCGTACCGCGAAGGCGGAGGCGATGGCGAAGGCATCGACCGCCATGGTTTGGGCTGCCGCTTGCAGGGCCGCGAGATCAAGAGACCGGACCGCCGCGCCATTGTGGTCGTGGCCGCCCTCGATCATGGCAATCGGCATTCCCGCGAAGGCCTTGGCGATGCCCGTACGCTCGGCCATCGCCGGATCGAACCCGATGAGAATGACGCCAACCGCGCTGCCATGGCCTTCGACGACGGCATTGGTGGCAAGCGTTGTCGACACCGATACCAGTGCGATGTCCTTCGGCTTGAGCCCCGAAGGCAGCGAGGCCAGCACCACCGTGATGGCGCCGGTGACGCCGATGGCAAGGTCGCCCTTGGTGGTGATCGACTTGGCCGAAGCGATCACCTTGTGGCCATCGGCTTCGATTACCGCCGCATCCGTATAGGTGCCGCCGGTATCGACACCGATGAGATATGCCGTGGATCGCATGGGGTTGCTGCTAGCTTTCCAACGCTTCGCTCGCTGCCTTGGCAACGGCAATCGCCGCCGCGTTCACGACACTTGGGCGCGATCACGTTATCACGTTAAGCCGAACCGGCACGCCAAATCCACGGCTTGGCAAGCCCCCCGCCCGCTCGCATAATAGGCGGCCATGACCCAGCAAGCGCAACTCAAAACCCCCGGCATAAACAAGCCTGAAACGGCGGGCGAAATGGTTCGCCGCATTCTCGCTGAAACCGAAACTTTCAGCCGCGAGGCGCTAGCCGAGTATCAGCGCGGTCAATTGGCGGAATTGCTGCGATTCGCCCAAAGTAAATCGCCTTTCTACCGCGAACGCCTGAAACCGCTGTTCGCGAGAAACGGCGATATCGACTGGCGCGCCTGGGGCTCCATCCCCGTGCTGACGCGCGAGGATATCAAGGCGCACGGCAATTCCATGCTGGCGCTGGAACTTCCACCGGGCCATGGCGAGGTGCACACTACCGCCAGTTCAGGCACCACCGGAACGCCGGTAACCGTCCATTTCAGCAGATTGATGTTGACCGCCGGAACCGCCGCCTTTGCGCGCGCCGCGCGCCGGTATGGCCAAACCGATGACGACCGCTACTGTGTAGTGGTAAACCAGTCGGAATATAAATTTCTCGATCCCCGGACATGGGCAATCGAAACAAGTGACAGCGGCGAAAGCAGCGCGGCGTTTGCACCCGCCCGGCTCGCGATCGACATGAATTGGGCGCCCGATCGCATTCTGGCGCTCATGGAGCGGCATGGCTCCACATGCTTCTCCGGCTATGCAACCGTGCTTGAAGATGTGGCCGAGGCCCAGATCGAAAGGCAATCGCCCGTCAAGCTCAAATTTATGGTGGGTACATCCATGGCCATCACCGAGCGTGGCCGGAGCCTCGCGCGCCAGGCTTTCAATGCGCCGGCCTTCAGCGCTTATACATCGAAGGAAGCCCACAAGATCGCCCATGAGTGTCCGGTCTCGGGCGGCTTCCATGTCAACAGCGAACTGGTAATGGTGGAGATTCTCGACGACTCAGGCCAGCCCTGTGGTCCCGGCGAAACCGGCCGCGTGATTGTGACTCCTTTCCTCAGTACGGCGCAACCGCTGATCCGCTACGAACAGGGCGACCTTGCAAGCTGGGGCGGGCCCTG
Organism: Aestuariivirga sp.; assembly: GCA_050728895.1. Classification (GTDB taxonomy): domain Bacteria; phylum Pseudomonadota; class Alphaproteobacteria; order Rhizobiales; family Aestuariivirgaceae; genus Aestuariivirga. The sequence continues at coordinate 1,610 of JBOHKD010000039.1, read as the reverse complement.
CCCCTGCGGGCGGGCGCATCCGCTTCTTGTCCGCATCGAAGGGCGTATCGTCAATCAATTCCGGTTTGGCGATGATCGTCGTTTGACGCCGCCCATCGGCCATGCGCCCTATCGCGATCTCCTCAAGGCCGATAAATGGCAAGTGGCGCAAACAGGTCCGTTCAATATCGAAGTCCGTTTTGTTTCTTCCACGCCGGACGAGGCCATCGATTTCGCAGGCATGACCGCCTTGTTCCAAAAATCCTATCACCCCGGTCTTGAGGTGCAATTCCGCCGGCTTGCGGCCATTCCTCTGACCGCCGCGGGCAAGTTCATCCCTTATGTCAATGAGCATGAGACCGGGCGAGAACCTGCTCCGCGAGTTCCGCCAGCGCCATTAAAGATGAATTCTTGAAAAACTTGCCGTTTTCCCGCGCCAGTTCAAGGGCGCGCTCCGTGTAAGACGGATCGTTTGCAAGAACCCGGATGGCGCCGGTCACATCTTCGCGCGTAACATTACGATGATCGAGAGCGATCCCGGCGCCTGCGCCGCTGATCGCTTTCCCGTTCGCCCACTTTTCCAGATCGCCGTGGATAATCAGTTGCGGCACGCCCTTGGCCACGCCCGCAAGGCAAGTGCCCATGCCGCCATGGTGGACAAGCAGCCGGGCGGTTTCCAGAACCTCGTTCAAGGGTTGAAGGTCATCCGGCGTTTGAAACTCCGCGGCAGCCAGGAGCTTGCGGCTCTTGCGCAGGAGATTGGGGATCATCACGCTGCCGCCGAGACCCGAATCGGCAATGCCTTCAATGAGGCGCATGTCGAATTGCATGTCCTCGTGCAGCGTTGCAAACAGGCCCGAGCGTGAAGCGGCGTCCACCCGGGGCAGGCTGTAGGGCTCGCCACCAAGCCAGCCGCCGGATCGCTCGTCGCTATATACATCGAGGAGAGGAATGGTCATCGTCGCATGGGCGTCCGCCGCATTCATGTCGGGATAGTTGTGCAAGCGCCTTGCCCCAAGTTCCGCAAGGGCTTCGCTAATCATTTCCGCAATGGAGTCTTCCGCATGTTTGACGGGTGCTTCGCCCTGCCACAGCAACGGAAAGCGATCCATGTCATGCGGCGGCAGCGTGTAACCGTCACCGATGTTGACAAGCGGCAGATGATCGCGGGCGGCCAATACCGCGCCCGGAGCATAGTCGGCGATCACGATATCGGCTTTTGTCCCGGCGAACACTTGGCGCCAGGCTCGCAGATGCGCGGCGATCTCGGCGGCATCGGTGAAAATGATGCCGGCCAGCATGTCGCCATAAGAGATCCACGAAATCCCTTGCCGGTCACGCCGCCGCCGGACGATGCCCGGCCATTCCGGCACAATCCTGATATTGGCGGGATCAAGATTGAGACGGCCGGCATGGGACGGATAGGGAAGGGCCACACACGCGGTATGGCCCCGGTTCTTGAACACGCGGTTCAATCGATCAAAACGGACGGCATGCCCCAAACCGCCGCCAAGTTCCCAAGCAAGTAGAATCCTGGCCAAGACCTATTCGCGGTGATCGCCCGTATTCACCTTAGTCTGGAACGCAGCCTTCACCATCGACGAAGATGTAGCCCGGCGGGCATGCACTCT
>JBOHKD010000038.1:0-9559 GCA_050728895.1 Aestuariivirga sp. | reverse complement strand
GAGTTGATTTCAGGGAGCGCGAAAGTCGCGTGTTCGGCGGCGAGAATAATGTCGGCTGCGATCATGATCTCGAAGCCGCCTCCGAAGGCGAGACCGTTCACCGCCGCGATCACCGGCTTGTTGAGGCTGGGCAATTCCTGCAAACCGCCGAAGCCTCCGACGCCATAATCCGAATCGGGCGCCTCGCCCGCCGCGGCGGCCTTCAAATCCCAGCCAGGGCAGAAGAATTTCTCTCCCGCCGCCGTCAGAATGGCGACGCGAAGCCCGGGATCGTCGCGAAACTTCGCAAAGACTTCGCCCATGATTCGGCTGGTCGCGGCCTCGATGGCATTGGCCTTAGGCCTGTCGATCATGACCTCCAGTACGGGGCCACGGCGTTCGGTGCGAATGGGATCGGTCATGGGTTTCTCATTTTAAGGAGGGCATCGACGGCGACGGCACCCCGGGGGAGGACGAGGAGGGGATTGACGTCGAGTTCCACGATAAGCCTGCGGTGGGCCTCTGCAAAGGCGGCGATTGCCTCAATGGCGGCGATAACCGCCGGCCGGTCACCGGCTCTGCCACGGAAGCCTTCGACAAGTTTCCAAACTTTAAGCGATTCAAGGCCGCGCTCGATCTCGGCGCGCGTTGTGGGAAGGAGCAGCGTGACCTTGTCCTGCAAAAACTCGGTTAAGATGCCACCCGCGCCGATGACAAGCACCATGCCGAATTGCGGGTCCGAGGTCAGGCCAACGATGAGTTCAGCAACGGCGCCGCTCACCATGCGCTCAACAAGGACATGCGATGCGAGCCCACGCATGCCAGCGGCGGCGGCCTTCACGGCTTCCGCCGTTTCAAGATTGAGTAAGACACCGCCCGCTTCGGTTTTGTGAGCAATTGCTGGAGAGCAGACTTTCAAAGCCACGGGAAACCCGAGTTTTTGCGCGGCGCTCATTACTTCTTCCGTCTTGCACATGATGCCATCGGGAACCGTGAGGCCGTAGGATTTCAGCAACTGCTTTGTTTCGAATTCGCTGAGGCTCGCTTCTCCTTGGCCGGGTTGTTTTTTCGCCGTCATGGGGAGCGGCCTCTCGGATCTTGCCCAGTTGCGGCCGATCAAGGCAGCGGCTTCGAAGGCGGTCAGCGCATCGTCGAGGCCCATCATCGGGGTAACGCCATGCGAAACAAGTTCATCGGCGAGAGTCATCGGCACGCATTCGGGCAATGAGGCCACGATCACCGCTCGCGCTTTGGCGCCTTGAGCTGCGCCCGCGAACGCTCTAGCGGCGGTAAACCAGGGGTCGGGGTTCACTTGCGGATTGGTGGGGGTGTCCAGGATCAGCATAATGACATCGAAGTCGTCGCCAAGTACAGCGGTGAAAGTGGCGGTGAGCTTCTCCGCGTCGTTCCAAATGAAGGTGTGATAGTCGAGCGGATTTTCAATTACGGCATATTCATTGAGCGTGGCCGCGATCTTCGCTTTCCGCACCGGGTCGAAGGGTAGAAAGCGAACATTTTTATCCATGGCGATATCAGCGATCAGCGCCGCCTCGCCGCCGGAACAGCTCATGGACGCGAGGCGATTATTGGCGAGGGTTCCACCATGGTGAAGGAACTTCAATGTTTCGACAAAGGCAGTGACAGAAATCATGCGCGCGATGCCATAGCGTTCAAAAAGGGCGTCATAAAAATTATCGGTGCCGGCGAGGGTCGCCGTATGACTCATGGCAACCTTGGCGCCAGCAACGGAGCGCCCGGTCTTCAATGCGACGATGGGCGTGCGGCAGTCGCGCGCCATGAGTGCCGCGCGGGTGAATGCCGGGATATCGGGCAGCCCCTCCATGTGAAGGCCGATGGCGGTGATCCGCTCATCCCGGGCGAATGTTTCCACCATGCGGGCCATGTCGACATCGGCCTGATTGCCGATGGCGCAGACACAAGCCACCGGCAGCACCCGCATGGTCATGGTGAAATTGCAGGCAATGTTGCCGGATTGGGTAATGATGGCAACACCCGAGGTGCAAGGGGCCATGCCATGCTCGTCGGGCCACAGGGCCACGCGCGCGAGGCCGTTGACGTAGCCATAGCAATTGGGTCCCATCAGCGGCATGCCACCGGCAGCGGCGAGGAGTTCGGCTTGCAGATTTCTGTCGCCGGTTTCGGCAAAGCCCGATGCATAGATGACGGCACCGCCACACTCCGCTTTTTGCAGCGCGCGGACAATTTCGATCGTCGCGTGGCGGTCGACTGCAATGAACGCGGCATCGACGGGACCATCGATCTTGTCTACCGATGTGACGGTGGCGATCCCGCCGAGCTGCCGCCGCGTAGGATGAACGGCCCATATTTTGCCGGTGAAACCGAGATCGCGCGTTCGCGTAATCGCCACTTCGCACTCGCTGCCGCCGATGAAGACCACGGAACGAGGGTGAAGTAGGGGAGTGAGACTGCGTGTCATTCAACTCTTTTCTCTCTCCCCTTGCGGAGGGAAGGATATTTAACGCAAGAGCTCATCCACCCAGCGGCCTAAGCAGTGCGCGGGAAATGATGTGGCGCTGGATTTCGCTGGTGCCTTCCCAGATGCGCTCCACTCTGGCATCGCGCCAGATGCGTTCGAGCGGCAAATCGGACATCAGGCCCATGCCGCCGTGAATTTGGATGGCCTCGTCGGCAACGAAGGCCAGCATTTCGGTGGCCTTGAGCTTGGCCATTGCCATATCCATGTCGGTCACGGTTTTTTGGTCGAATTTCCAGGCGGCTTCGAGGGTGAGGAGTTCGGCGGCTTTCAACTCAAGCGTCATGTCGGCCAGCTTGAAAGAGATGCCTTGGAATTTGCCGATCTGCTGGCCGAACTGCCGGCGGTCCACCGCATATTGCTTGGCATGTTCGAGCGCGCGTTCGGCGCGGCCAAGACAGGTGGCCGCGACCTGAAGCCTCGTGGCGCCCAGCCATTCATTGGCCACTTCGAAACCCTTGTGGAGTTCGCCCAATATCTGGCGTTCATGCACGCGGCAATCGTTGAATTCGAGGATGCTGTTGTTGTAGCCCCGGTGCGAGACGTTTTTGTAGCCTGGACGTACAGTGAAGCCCGGTGTTCCAATGTCGATGAGGAAGGCGGTGATCAGTTTCTCGCCGGTAGCGGCAAACAGGATGACGAAGCCCGCCTCGTCGGCATGGCTGATGAAATGCTTGGCGCCGTTGACGATAAAATGATCGCCATCCTGTTTCGCGAAGGTCTTCATGCCGCGGAGATCGGAGCCAGCACCCGGCTCGGTCATGGCTAGGCAGTCGGATTTTTCTCCACGCACGCAAGGCAAGAGATATTTTTCGTGCTGCTCGCCCCGGCAGGCCATCAAAATGTTCGAGGGCCTGGCCACGCAAGTCCAATGCAGCGCATAATTGGCGCGGCCCAGTTCTTTCTCATAGAGAATCCAGGTGAGCGTATCGAGCCCTGCGCCGCCTACTTCGGCTGGCATGTTGGCGGCGTAGAGACCGGCGGCGATTGCCTTCCTTTTAATTTCATCGCGAAGATCGTGGCGCAGAACGCCGGTTTCCTCGATCTCGGCTTCATGTGGATAGAGTTCACGCTCGACGAAATCGCGCGTTGTCTTGACGATCATCCGCTGTTCTTCGTTGAGGGAAAAATCCATCTATCGCGCTTTCTTTTTCGACTCGCGTTCCAGCACCAGTCCAGCGCCGATCTTGTGTTTGCGAAAGAGTTTCATCATGTCCACGAGAATGGCGTCGCGCTTTGCTTCGATCGCCGCGACACTCCGGCCCTTGGCTTGTGCCTCACAGCCCTCGACAAGACGCTTTTCAAGGGTCGCGTTCCATTCGGGAAATTTCAAATCCGTCCAGGGCAAAGCGAGCGATGGATCGAATTGCTTGATAAAGGCGCGCATCCCGCCGGGGCCGCCCGCCGCATGATAGGTAAGAAAGGAACCCATGAAGGCCCAGCGCATTCCGGCGGAATAAATGAGTGAATCGTCGATGTCGCCGGTGGTGCCGATGTCCTTGTCGAGAACATGCAGCGCCTCGCGCCACAGGGCTTCCTGAAGCCGGTCGCAAATATAACCGTCAATCTCGCGCTTGAGGCGCAGCACCTTCATGCCGATCGATTCAAAATACCGCCCGGCGCGATCCATGATTTCCGCCGAGGTCTTTTCGCCGGGCACAGTCTCGACCAGCGGCAGCAAATAAACCGGATTGAACGGATGGCCGACAATCACCCGTTCGGGATGCTTGCATTGCGATTGCAGCCGGCTCGGCAGGAAACCCGAGGAGGAAGAGGAAAGGATCACATCCGGTCCGGTCAGGCTGTCGAGATCGCGAAACAGCTTGATCTTCAGTTCCTCACGCTCGGGTGCGGCTTCATGTATGAGATCGGCTTTTGTAGCCATTTCCTTGAGATCAGTAGTAAATTTAAGTTTGCCTCTCGGCCCGGCGGTGCCTGGCAATTTGCGCATCGAGGGCCAAGCCACCTTGATGGCCGCGCGAAGTCTCGCTTCGGCGGCGGGGTCGACATCGTAAGCGATGACGTTGAAGCCGCGACTAAGCAGCCTGGCGGCCCAGCCGGCGCCGATAAGGCCGGTGCCGGCTATGCCAACAGTCTTGATGGCGCTCATGTCATGACCTCGGCTTTAGTTGCAAAATTTCGCGGCCCTCGTCCGGCGTGGCCACCTTGGGGCCGAGGAGCTCGATGATCTTCACCGCCTTTTCGACAAGCTTACCGTTCGTGGCGTGAACACCCTTTTCGAGCCAGAGATTATCCTCAAGGCCAACCCGCACATGGCCACCGAGAAGAACGGCTTGCGCCACTGCGGCGAATTCGTTGCGGCCAATGCCGAAGGCCGCCCAGATAGCGCCGGGCGGCAATTGGGATTTCTGGTAGGCCATGGTCTCGCTGTCATAGGGGGCACCCCACGGGATTCCGAGGCAAAGCTGGAACATGGGCGGGCCGTCGATGAGGCCTTCGGCGCAGAGCTGCTTGGCGAACCACAGATTACCCGAGTCGAAAATCTCCATCTCGGGCTTCACACCATAGGACTTGATGAGCCTGGCCTGCTCGCGGAGCTGGGCCGGGGTCTGGACGACGATGGTGTTGCCATCACCGAAATTGAGGGAGCCGCAATCTAGCGTGCACAGTTCTGGGCGAAGTTCCTTCACATGCAGCAGGCGTTCGGCCGGGCCCACAAGGTCGGTGCCCGCTCCCCATTTCATCGGGGTTTCGCCGGGGCCTATTTCGAGATCGCCGCCCATGCCGGCGGTCAGGTTGATGATGACATCCTTGTTCCTGGCGCGGATGCGCTCCATCACTTCGGCATAGAGGTGGACACCACGGGCACCCTTGCTCGTCTTCGGATCGCGCACATGGCAATGAACGACAGTGGCGCCCGCCGAGGCGGCTTCGAGTGCCGCATTGGCAATTTGCTCGGGTGTCACGGGAATAGCCGGATGCTTGCCGACCGTATCGCCAGCGCCGGTCACAGCACAGGTGATGATAATCTTCGGGTTCATGGATTGGGTCTCCTGATGAATAGAGAGTAAGCCGCTCGCAGATCTAACATTTGACTTTTTTCGCCATTTCATTATCAAATTCCGCCAATGGCCAAATACGATGTAGCTTTTCTTCTCATCCCGAAGTTTTCCATGATCGCGCTTTATGGCGCCGTCGAACCGTTGCGCGTGGCCAATCGGTTTGCCGGTCCCACATTTTCGTGGCGGTTTATTTCTCCCGATGGACAACCGGTCGCCGCATCGAATGACATTCCGGTATCCGTCACGGGCGGGCTCAAAGAGATCGGCACGCCGGCCATGGCGGTCGTTTGTGCCAGCTATGAGCCGGAGCGGGGCATCACTCGGCCGGTGCTCAACGCCATCCGTAAACTGGCGCGAAGCCGCGTGCTGGTCGCTGGCATTGACACCGGCCCCTTTCTTCTGGCGGAAGCCGGCGTGCTCGATGGCTATCGCGCCACCTGTCACTGGGAAACCCTGCCGGGGTTTCGTGAAAGCTACCCCCATGTGCAGGCAACCGAGATGCTTTACGAAATCGACCGCGACCGCATGACTTGTGCAGGCGGAGCCGCTGCCATCGATATGATGCTGGATTGGATCGGGCGCCTGCTTGGCCACGGGCTCGCCGTGACGGTCGCCGATCAGCTCGTGCATTTTCGCGTCTCCGAAGGGCGCGGGCAGGCGCGGGTTCCGGCGCGAATGCGCTATGGCACCGATGATCCCCGGCTTCTCGCGATCCTTGCCGCCATGGAGGAGCAAAGCGAAGACAAGCTTGCGGCAAACGCACTGGCGGAGATCGGCGGCATTTCAACCCGGCAGATGGAGCGGCTGTTCCACGACGCGCTCCAGGCGCGGCCGATGGAAATCTATGGCAAGCTGCGGCTGGAAAAGGCGGAGCGGCTTTTGATCTACTCGCGCATGAGCATCCGCGACGTCGCGCTCGCCTGCGGCTTTTCCTCGCTGTCGCTGTTCTCGCGCGCCTTCAAGGCAAGATATGGCAAGCCGCCCTCCGTGCTGCGTCACGGGGGTCGGAGCGGTGAGGCGCCGGTACAGCCTGCTTGACAGCCAGGTTGAGCGGACACAGTCTCTCACGTCTGAGAATGCGCCATCCAATGGGGAGAGTTCGCATGTGGAAACTTGCGCTCGGTGCAATAGTTCTCGCTTTTGTCATAATGCAGCCGACCCCGGCGCTTGCCGATGAGCAAGCTTTCGCCAAGCCGAAGATCGGCGGCTACCGGCTCGATCTGTGCAAGTACTGGGGCGACAAGTGCGGCAAGCCGGCGGCCGTCGCATGGTGTCAGAGCAAGGGTTTTGACACGGCTACGGATTTTGAGGCGGCACCCGATATCGGTGGTGTAACTCCGACCAAAGTCATCGGCACCGGTCAGGTTTGCGCCAATGACGGTTGCGACGGCTTCAAATATGTTACCTGTGTCACGGACGACGAGCCGCCGGAGCCTGACGAGGTATCCTTCTCGAAACCGATGATCGGCGGTTACCGCGTACACTATTGCTGGGCCAAAGGCCTCGGCTGCGGCAGACGAGCCGCCCGGGCATTTTGCCAGTCGAGAGGCTTCGCCGATGCATCGGATTACTTGCAATCAAAGCCGCTCACACAGCTCAAGCCGACGCGCCACATCGGTTCCGGAAAGAGATGCAAGGATCCGCTCTGCGTGGCTTTCGCCGGCATCACATGCGTTGAGTGACCGGGCACGGTTCAGCCAACGGCCTGCCAAGCCTTGATGGTGTCTTGCGGCCACAGCAGCATGATGATGTTGAGGGTGAGGTTATCGCGGATGAGCAAGCCCACGATGATTTCCATGGCGAGCGCCAGCCCGATGATGAGCCATACCGGCAGGCGCGAGGCGAGATAGAAGCCAAGAACCATGGCGAGAATATCGGAGGCCGAATTGATGACGCTGTCGCCGTAATAATCGAGCGAGACGGTGACCGAGCGGTAGCGGTCGATGATGAATTCGGTGTTCTCGAAGATTTCCCAGCCGGCTTCGATAGCGGCCGCAATGGCAAATCTTACGCCGATCGGCCAGTTGCGGCCAATGAACCACAAGCCCGCATAGAACAGAAACCCGTGGATGATGTGGGAAAAACTGTACCAGTCGGAGATGTGCTGGGAATTTTCGGAACTGAACACCGTTCCGTGCCAGAACTTGACATAGCCGCATTTGCAGATGGGCTCGCGGCCCATCCACAGCAATATCATGACGGCGAGCGCCACCAATAGTGCTGTCGCTGCATAACCCCAAGGGCTCATGGCCGAGAATCTGCGGGAATCGGATGGCATTACGCCCACAATGGCAGCCGAAGCTTCAGGCGTCGAGGCCGGGCACCTCCAGAAGCGTACAGCCCTGGATTAGCCAGGTGCCGTCGGACTGGCGTTCCATGGAATAGACGGCTTCATAGATTTTGCCGTCCGGTCCCGTGATGGTGACCCGCTGCGATGGCCGGCCCAAAGGATCGCCGCCCGCCTCTCCGAAGCTGAAACTTTGCGCACGGTAGACCGGCTTGTAGCCCTGCTGCACCATCCGCATGAAGATATCGGGCGTCGGAAACAACTGGTGTATGTTGGGGGCGGCATAGCTATAGGCCAGCGCCCCGTCATCGGCCCGGAAGGCTTGCAATTGCTGCGTGATAATGCGCTGGAACGCGGCCCGGTCGGCATCGCTTACCGGCCCGCCAAAACTTGGGGCCGGAACGAGCAAAAAGAATAACATGACCAGCGCGGCACGGAGCATGGCTGTCTCCATCGAGTTATAGTAAGCCCATACGCGGAACCAAGGACATTGGTTGCATGCGGGAGAAGCAAATTGGCTGGAACGGATTTGACGATCCATGAACAGGCTGCGGATTGGCTCGCCTCCGGGCGCCGTGTTGCCCTTGCCACCGTGGTTGAAACCTGGGGTTCGGCGCCGCAGCCCGTCGGCAGCTTGCTGGTGATCGATAGCGAGGGCAATTTTACCGGCTCCGTTTCCGGCGGCTGCGTCGAAGGTGCCGTGGTGACGGAGGCGCTTGATGTCATTCAATCGGGCAAGCCCAAGCTCCTTGATTTCGGCGTGGCCGACGAGACGGCATGGAAAGTGGGCCTCGCCTGCGGCGGGCGCATCGGCATCTATGTCGAGCCGCTGACGGAATGAAGCGGGCTGCTCTTCAAGAACTTTTGCAGGCAAGGGCGAAACGGAGCGCGGTGGCGCTGGTGACGCATATCGCAACCGGCGAACAGCGCATCGTGCCGCGTTCCGCCACGGCCGGCGATCCTCTTGCCTCTCAACTCGACGAGGCGTTCCGCTTCGATCAATCGGCCATGCATGAGGGCCACTTCATCCACATTCACAATCCGCCATTGCGTCTGGTCATCATTGGCGCGGTTCATGTCGCGCAAGGAGTGATCCCCATGGCGCAACAGACAGGATATGATGTGATCGTCGTCGATCCGCGCGGCGCCTTTGCCACGGGTGCGCGCTTTCCGGGAATCACCCTTCATGTCGAATGGCCGGACGAGATCATTCCCCGGATCGGACTTGACCGCCGCACCGCCATGATCGCCCTCACGCACGATCCGAAGATCGACGATTCAGCACTGGCTGCCGCGCTGCAAAGCGAATTGTTTTATATCGGCGCGCTGGGCTCGAAGAAAACGCACAGCGCCCGCGTCGCCCGCTTGGCAGGCAAAGGCTTCACCGAAGTGCAACTCGCGCGCATTCACGGGCCCATCGGTCTTTCCATCGGCGCGAAAGGGGCCGCCGAAATCGCGATTTCCATTATGGCGGAGATGACGCGAGCCTTGCGCCTCGGAGAATGACATGACACCGCGTATCGCAGCGCTAGTGCTGGCGGCGGGTCAATCGACCCGCATGGAGTTCAACAAGTTGCTCGCCGATCTCCACGGCGCGCCGCTGATCCGCAGGACTATTGAAGCTGTTGTTTCATGGCCGCTCGACAGGGTCATCGTCGTAACTGGACATGAGGCGGACAGGGTCGCGGCAACCCTTGACGGGCTTGCCATTACAATCGCGCACAATGCCGATTATGCGCTTGGGCTTGCCACATC
>JBOHKD010000037.1:0-9588 GCA_050728895.1 Aestuariivirga sp. | reverse complement strand
CGGCGCTTGATCACTTCCTGAATTTTGTAATGACGCCTCGGCGTCCGGCGCTGGCGCTGGGGAACTTCCTCCAGCGCGTCCTCGGCTCCAATCGAATCGATCTTCTGGCTTTCGGCGTCTTCGCCCACATCCTGAATGCGCTGTCCCGGTTCATCGGGAGCGTCGCTCTCGGTCTCTTCAGCCGGTGCGATATTGTCAGATATCGAAGGTTCAGGCTCGGAGGCCAGCGGTTCGGAGCGCGTTGGCCGCGCGTCCTCCTGCCCGTTGTCGTCATCCTCGCGGTGGGCGGCATCGTCTTCTTCCTGCTCGCGCAGCAACGCCTGCCGGTCGGCCACCGGTATCTGATAATAGTCGGGATGAATTTCCGAGAAGGCGAGGAAGCCGTGGCGATTGCCGCCATATTCAACGAAGGCCGCCTGCAGCGACGGCTCGACGCGCGTCACCTTGGCGAGATAGATGTTGCCTTTTAGCTGGCGGCGGGCCGCGCTTTCAAAATCGAATTCTTCAATTCTGGTACCGCGCACCACGACGACGCGGGTTTCTTCCGCATGCGTGGCGTCGATGAGCATTTTGCTGCCCATGTCCTATCCTTTGCGCGGCATGGCGGCACGGCTGCTCCCGTCTCCGTTCCGGTTGCGGAATCTGGAGAGAGTCTGCGGGCGATACGGCGCGATAGGGGCATGGCGCAACGTCCGATGAAGGATAACGACGGCCCTGCTTCCGGTCTGAACCGGAGGCCGAGGGGCGCTCTCATCGTCGTTGGGGTCATGCCCATGATTTCCATTTGTCCGGGCCCTCATGGCCCAAGACGGTTCAACTCCCGGCGGGTTTCTTCCGAGAAGACCGCGCCGCACCGCTAGCAAGGGGGGCTACACGAGGTATCCGGATCCCCACCCGAAACGAAATCTGACGCCCTGCGGGCCGCTTGGCCTCAAGGAGACAAGACCTTTGTAGGTGCGGCAAGCCGCATTTGCAAGCACCTTGGCCGGGTCATCTCATACAAGGTGCTAAACCAAGGGTTAACCACGCGCGCTCTAACTTGGGCGCGCAATGGGTCTTTATGGCGGCATGGAAGAAAGCAGGATGGCGGCAAGAACGCTGCTCGTTCTCTTGCTTGCCCTGCTGCTGCTGTTGTTGGTCATGGCGCCACCGAAGCCCGCCTCGGCGGCCGATGCGGTGGCAACCGGTGCGCGGGTCGGCGGCGATGCCAAACGTACCCGCTTCGTGGCCGATCTCACGAAACCCATAAGCTACACCGTCTATGTCCTGCCCGATCCTTACCGCGTCGTCATTGATATGCCGGACGTCACCTTCACCTTGCCGCCGGGCACCGGCCGGAAAACCCGCGGGTTAATCAGCGAATACCGTTACGGCCAGGTTTCGGCCGGACGCTCGCGTATCGTCATCGATACGGCGGGGCCGGTGCGCGTCGAAAAATCCTTCCTTGTCGATCCCCAGGCGGGCCAGCCCGCCCGTATCGTCGTCGATCTCGTGCCGGCAAGCGAAAAACAGGCCAGCGCCGAACCTGTGCCATTGCCGATTCCAAAACCTGAAACCGAATCTCCGCCCTTACCGCGAAAAGATGCAGCCGGCGCTCGCCGCAATGGTCGCCAGCTTATTGTCATCGATCCCGGCCATGGCGGTATCGATTCCGGCGCCATCGGCCTCAACAAGACCAAGGAGAAGGACGTAGTGCTGGCCTTCGCGCTGAGCCTGCGCGAACACCTGCTGAAGAGCGGACGCTATGACGTGGTGATGACGCGCGACACCGATACCTTCGTGAGTCTCAAGGGCCGCGTCCGGGTTGCCCGTGAGCACGCGGCCGATCTCTTCATCGCGATTCACGCCGACACCGTGCCGGGCCGCGACGTGCGCGGCGCCACAATCTATACCTTGTCCGAGAAGGCCTCCGACGCCGAAGCCGAAGCATTGGCCCATAAAGAAAACCGCGCCGACATCATCGGCGGCATCGATCTAGGCGCCGAGAGCGAGGAAGTTACCGATATCCTGATCGATCTGGTGCAGCGTGAATCGAAGAGCCATTCGATTTTCTTCGCGCGAAAGGCGGTGAGCGAAATGAAGGCGCTCACCGATTTCACCGGCAAGCCCTTGCGCTCGGCCGGCTTCGTGGTGCTCAAGGCGCCCGATGTTCCCTCGGTACTCGTGGAATTGGGCTACCTGTCGAGCCGCCACGACGAAGCGCAGCTCAGCGCCCCCTCGTGGCGAAACAAGATGGCGGGCGCCATGACGCACGCCATCGACAAATATTTTGCCACCGAGGTCGCAGTGCGCGGCAAATGATTCGCCCCGTCTAGCGCGCTTTCCGCCTGGGTTCACCCAGGCGAAAGAATTCGCGCCAGGACAATTACTTGGAGCATGTTGTTATCGGCAAAGTCTTGTAACTTTGCCGCAACATGCTCTAGCCACATTCCAAGCCTAGCAAACCTCCGTATAAGGGGTGATGATGTTACGGTTTTTGGGGTGGCTTTTCACGATGGGATTCATGCTGGTCCTCGGCACCGCCGTCGGACTGGCCTATATCATTTGGGAAGTTTCCAAAGACCTGCCGGACTATAAACAGCTCACCCTTTATGAACCGCCGGTGATGACGCGCATTCACGCCGCCGACGGCTCGCTGCTCGCCGAATACGCTGAACAGCGCCGCCTGTTCGTGCCAGTCGATCAGATACCCGAGCCCCTGATCCAGGCCTTCATATCCGCCGAGGATAAAACCTTCTTCGAGCATGGCGGCCTTGACTGGATGGGTATCGCCTCCGCTGCGGTGCGTTATGTCCAGGTGAAAATGCGCGGCCACGGCCAGATCGTGGGCGCTTCGACCATCACGCAACAGGTAGCCAAGAATTTCCTGTTGTCGAACGAGCGCTCGCTCACCCGCAAGCTGAAGGAAGCGCTGCTCGTGCAGCGGATCGAACAGACCTTCAGCAAGCGCCAGATTCTCGAACTCTATCTCAATGAAATCTTTCTCGGCACCTTTCCCAAGACCAATATCTACGGCATCGCCGCGGCGTCGCTGAATTATTTCGGCAAGCCGCTGAACGAATTGTCATTGGAGGAAATGGCCTATCTCGCCGCCCTTCCCAAGGCTCCCAACAACTATCACCCCTTTAAGGCGCGGCAAAAGGCCATGGAGCGGCGGAATTGGGTTATCGAGCAAATGCTCGACAATGGCTATATCACCCAGGCCGAAGCAGAGGAGGCCAAGGCAAAGCCACTCACGGTCAATCCGCGGCCCTTTGGCGCCCAGCTCTTCGCCGCCGAGTCTTTCGCCGAAGAAGTGCGCCGTGAATTGCTGGGACTCTATGGCAAGGGCAAGCTCGAAACCGGCGGCTTGTCAGTGCGCACCACTTTGGAGCCGAAGCTCCAGATTTTCGCCCGCCAGGCGCTGGCCCGCGGGCTCATCGCTTTCGACCGCAAGCGCGGCTATCGGGGCGCCATCGGCAAGATCGACGTGACGGGCGACTGGGGTGCGGGCATTGCGAACCGCAAGGTGCCCGAAGATGTGGCACCCTGGCGGCTTGGCGCCGTGCTTGAAGTGAATGAACAGCAGGCAATCGTCGGTCTCCAGCCCACGCCGCAACCCGACGGCAAGATAACCCCGGAGCGCCAGCGCGTAACAGTGCCGCTGGCCTTGCTGCAATGGGCCAGGGCCTATGTGGATGGCTCGGCCCTCGGTCCCGAAATCAAAACCCCCGGCGATGTGCTGGCCGTGGGCGATATCGTCTATGTGGCGCCGAGCAAGGATCCTGCCCAGTGGCATTTGGTGCAGATGCCGGATGTGGAAGGGGCGCTTGTCGCCATGGACCCGCACACCGGCCGCGTGCTGTCACTCGTGGGCGGCTTCTCTTATGGCAAGAGCCAGTTCAACCGTGCCGTTCAGGCGATGCGCCAGCCCGGCTCCTCGTTCAAGCCCATTGTCTATGCGGCGGCACTCGACAATGGCTATACGCCAGCCTCCGTGGTGCTCGATGCTCCGATCGAATTCAAGATGCCGGACGGCGAAACCTGGAAGCCCAAGAATTATCAGGACAAGTTTTTCGGGCCTTCGACGCTGCGCCGCGGCATCGAGCAGTCGCGCAATGTGATGACCGTCCGCCTCGCCAGCGAACTCGGCATGGTGCGCATCGCCGACTTGGCGCAGCGTCTCGGCATCTATGACAAGCTGCCGCTGCAATTGGCGATGGCGCTGGGAGCGGGCGAGACGACATTGCTAAAAATGACCACCGCCTTCAGCATGATTGACAATGGTGGAAAGAAAATAGAGCCGACCCTGATCGACCGTGTGCAGGACCGGTTCGGCCGCACCATTTTCCGCCACGACAAGCGCGATTGCAGCGCCTGCACGGCGGAAGTCTACAATCCCGGCGATCCCGAACCGGAACTGCTTGATGTGCGCGATCAGGTGATGAACCCCTATACCGCCTATCAGATCACCTCCATGATGGCAGGCGTCGTCGAGCGCGGCACCGGCAAGAAACTGCAAATCGTCGGCAAGCCGGTAGCCGGCAAGACGGGTACCTCCAACGAAGAAAAAGACGCCTGGTTCATCGGCTTAACCCCCGATCTCGCGGTCGGCGTCTATGTGGGCTTCGACAACCCCAAGCCCATGGGCAAAGGCCGCACCGGCGGCGAACTGGCTGCCCCCATCGTCGCCGACTTCATGCGTTTAGCGCTTCGCGACAAGCCCGCCACGCCGTTTCGCGTGCCGCGCGCCATTGAACTGGTGCCGATCCACGCCACCACTGGCACGCGCGGCATCTTCGGCCGGGAAGGTGTTATCCTCGAGGCCTTCAAGCCGGGCGAGGAGCCCCCCGCATCCACCACGGTGATCGGCGATGACATGGCAAATGCCGGCGCGGCTGAATCAGACGGCGTGGTGCTGGTTCCCTCACAACAGCCCGAGCTTGAGCCAAACGGCGAGGAAGAGTTGACGACGGGCAACGGCGGCCTCTATTGAACGTCAGTCATGCGCGCCGAAATTACCACTCTGGTCTCTGAAATGCAGCAGTCCGTGGGACTGCTGAGGAGGCATCTTTGACTGGGACACCGCGCAAAAACGCCTGGCCGAGCTGAACGCCCAGGCCGAAGACCCAGCCCTCTGGAGCGATCCACAGAAAGCCCAGGAAGTGATGCGCAAGCGCCAGGATCTGGACAGCCGCATCAACAATGTTCTGCGCATCGAGCAAACCATCGCCGATAACCGCGAGCTGATCGAGCTTGGCGAGTTGGAAGGCGATCGGGGCATTGTTAGCGAGGCCGAAAAGGCGCTCATGGCGCTGCGCTCCGAAGTCGCTGCGAGCGAACTTGAAACCCTGCTGTCGGGCGAGGCCGACGCCAACGATAGCTATCTCCAGATCAACGCCGGTGCTGGCGGCACCGAAAGCCAGGACTGGGCGGCGATGCTGATGCGCATGTACACCCGTTGGGCGGGCCGCGCCGGCTACAAGGTGGCGATTCTCGACGACCATCCGGGCGAGGAGGCGGGCATCAAATCCTGCACCCTGGAGATCAAGGGTCACAACGCTTACGGCAAACTCAAGACGGAATCGGGTGTGCACCGCCTGGTCCGCATCTCGCCCTTCGATTCGAATGCCAGGCGGCACACGTCCTTCGCCTCGGCCTGGGCCTATCCCGTCATCGACGATGAGATCGACATCCAGATAAACGAGAGCGAGTGCAAGATCGACACTTATCGCGCTTCGGGTGCGGGGGGCCAGCACGTCAACACCACCGACTCGGCGGTGCGCATCACGCATCTGCCCTCCGGCATCATCGTCGCCTGCCAGGCCGAACGCTCCCAGCACAAGAACCGCGCCACCGCGTGGAAGATGCTGAAAGCCCGCCTCTACGAGCTGGAACTGCAGAAAAAGCAGGAGAAGATCGATGCCGTCAACGCCAAGAAGACCGACATCGGCTGGGGCCACCAGATCCGCTCCTATGTGCTCCAGCCCTACCAACTGATCAAGGATCTCCGCACCGGCTTCACCAGCACCGACCCGGCCCGCGTGCTTGACGGCGATCTCGACGATTTCATTCAGGCCTCGCTTGCCCACAAGGTCGAGGGCGGAGGCGAGGCGGTGGAGGATATCGAATAGGCCTGCCGGCCTCGGCCCCAAGTGCCTCTCGGTATGCGCTTGATCCGGTGCCGGAATTCGGCCACGCTTTGGCCCATGTTTGATGGCCAACAGGGGTCCGGTGGACGCAAGGGCCAATTCGTGCGGCGCAAAATACTGAAAATAACCGGCTACTCCGTAATGTCGGTGTTCGTTGCCGTTGCCATTCTGGTCGCTGCTTTTTACGTGCGCCTGTGGCAAGGCCCCGTGTCGCTGAACTTCATGACCGGCACGATCCAGAGCCAGATCAACAACAACCTTTCGGGAATGTCGGTGGCGATTGACGGCGCATTGATCGAACGTGCGCCGGGCAGCGGTATTCCGCATTTTCGGCTGCGCAACATCACCTTGCGCGATACCCAGGGAAACCTGATCGCGCGCGCCCCCAAGGCGGCGATCGGCGTGGAAGAAAGCGCGCTGTTCACCGGCGCCATCGTGCCCCGGTCGCTGGAACTAATCGGCCCCCGCATTTTCATCAAACGCACATTCGCCGGCGCCATGGAACTCGGTTTCGGCAATCCGGCGGCGGGCCAGGACGAAGCCGTGGTGATCGCCGAGGATCCGCCGGGGCAAGCCGTGGTGGAAGGCAAGACCAGCCCCGATGATGTGGACGGCGTCACCGGAGACTCGCTCATCGGAATTCTCGCCGGCGGCGATTCGGGCTCCACGGCCTCCGTGAGTGCCATCGAGAACATAAGGATTACTGGCGCCTCGATCCAGATTTTCGACGAGGCCAATGATGCGTTCTGGAACATTCCCGATGCCAGGCTCGCATTCCGCCGCATGCCCTACGGTTTCGCCGTCGTCACCAACGCCGATATCGACAATGGCCGGGAGACGGGATCGTGGCATGCCGAGATTTCCGCCAGCTACCGCCGTGAAAGCAAGTCGTTTTCGATCGGCGTGCGCCTGAGCGACCTGGTGCCGGCCAATATTTCCGACGAGATTTTCGCTCTTTCGCAACTTGCCCGCGTCAAGATTCCGCTATCGGGCCAAGCCGAAATCGAAATGACCCGCGAGGGTGTCATTACCAAGGCCACGGCCGAGTTCACCGCCGCCGCGGGCGAAGTCGGCTTCCCGGACTATCTTGCCAGCCCGATCATCGTGGATGAAGGATCGCTGCGCGCCGACTATGACCCGGTGACCGGCGGCATCGTCATTACCGACTCCGTTCTGCTGGTGGGGAGTTCACAGGCCGAAATCACGGGACATGTATTGCCGGTGCGCAATACCGAGGGCAAGCTGACGGCACTGGACATCAAACTCAAGGCCCGCAATGTCGCCATCGACACCCAGGGAACCGTCACCTCGCCCGTGACTGTCGAGCGTATCGACTTCGCGGGGAGGGCGGCCATGGATGAGGCGCGCCTCGACATCGACGATCTCGTCATCATGTCGGGCAATGCCGGTATCCGCATGCGGGGCGCCATTTCGGGCGGCGGTGAATCGGCGGGGATTCTCATGTCGGGCCGCATTCGGGATCTTTCGGCGACGCTCCTGAAGCGCCTTTGGCCGCCCATCATGGCGCCGAAGACCCGCGAATGGATAAACCGGAACATAAAACAGGGCCGCATTACCGACGGCGAATTCCTGGTCAACCTGCCGATCGATGCCATGGCCAAGGCCCAGCGGAACCTCCAGCTGCCCGCCGATTCCATCGACCTTAAGTTCAAGATGGCGGGCGTGACCACCGGCTATTTCAAGACCTTGCCACCGTTGCAGAATGCCAGCGGAGAGGCTCGCCTCAAGGACAATCACTTCAGCCTGACGGTTGCCGACGCGGATTTGGCGTTGCCCTCCGGCAAATCCGTCAAGCTCGAACACGGCACGATGGATGCGACCGATATCCTGGCGCTGGAATCGCCCGCCGTTTTCACCTTCGAGGCCAAAGCCGGTGCTGCGGGGCTGGTCGAATATCTCGACCTTCCCGATCTGGCGGTGATCAAAAACCACAATGTTGACGTATCGAAGCTTGACGGCGATGCCGAGCTTTCGGTGACGCTGAAGCTGCCGCTCATCAAGGATGTGCCGCGCCAGCGCGTGTCGGTGACGGCGCGCGCCAGGATCGCCGAGGCATCATTCCGCGGCGCCTTGCCGAAAATCGATATCACCGGCGGGCAGTTCGACATTGCCGTCGCCGAAGGCAGGATCGACGCATCGGGCCCGGCGAAGATCAATGGCGTCGATGCCAAGATCGCCTGGTACCGCGAAGCCGGCGCGAATGCCCGGCAATCGGCGGTCATCGAGACGGCGCTCGATGAAGCGGATCGCAAGAAGATCGGCGTCGACCTCGACCGGTTTCTCACCGGCCCGGTGGGCGTCAAGGCCATGATCGACGATTTGTCCGATCCCGGCGCCACCATCGCCATCGAGGCAAATCTTTCCATGGCGGCGATGCACATCGATGCCATCAATTGGCGGCGGGCGGCGGCGGAGAAAACCCAGGCGAGCTTTATCTATCGTGGCAAAGGCGGCAACGGCCCGCGGGTGGAGAACCTCGAAATCACCGGTCCAGACCTTCTCATCAAGGGAGACGTAGCACTGACGGCCGCCGGGGCCTTGAGCGAAGCGAAGCTTACGGAAGTCAAATTAAGCGACGAGAACCGCTTTGCGCTCAACATCAAGAATGACGGTGAAAGCACCTCGGTTGCCATTTCTGGCGATAGCTTCGACGCAAGGCCCCTGATCAGTTCCATGTTCAGCGCCAAACCGGAAGGAAGCGATGAGGCGCGCGAGGGGGGCAAGACGCCGCTTTTGATTTCCGCCAATGTGGACCGGCTTTATGCCCACCGGGGCGAGATCATTACCGGCGTTACAGCGCGGATGCGCGCGCATGGCGGACGGGTGGAGGCGGCGGAAATTTCGGGAACGTTCCTTTCGGGTCAGCCCATTGTCATGCGCATCGTGCCCGTAAGCGGCGGCCGCGAACTGCGTATTACGGGGCGCGACGGAGGCGCCGCACTGCGCGCCGCCAATCTCTATTCGAAAACAGCGGGCGGACAGATCGAATTTTATGCATTGCTTGCCAATGACGGCAATTCCTCGGTGCGCCGGGGAAAACTCGTCCTGCGGAATTTCGAGGTGCGGAACGAAGCCGCTCTGGCCCAACTCGATACCAGGGGCAAGCCCAAAAAATCGGGTCCGCGGCGCGACGGGATCGCTTTTACCAAACTCACTCTGCCTTTCACCACGGACGATGGCTTTGTCCGTATCGGAGAGTCGCTCATCAAGGGCGATGAGTTGGGGGCGAGTGCCCAGGGACTCATCCGCAAATCCGATGGCGCCATCGATATCACGGGAACGATCATTCCTGCCTATGCGCTCAATTCAGCACTTAGTGAAATTCCGCTGGTTGGCGATATCCTCACCGGCGGCAAGGGCCAGGGCGTCATAGGGCTTACCTTCGCGCTCGGCGGAAGCATGAATAAACCGCGCTTCCAGGTAAATCCGGTTTCCG
>JBOHKD010000036.1:0-9733 GCA_050728895.1 Aestuariivirga sp. | reverse complement strand
TGATAACCCTTGCCACATTTGGCGCAGGTATAGCGGCCGGTAATTCTCTGAACCAGGGCTTCGTCGTCCGCCTTCATCTCGATGACGGCGTCAAGTTTCAATCTCTTGGCCGCCAATGTCTTGTCGAGAGCTTCGGCCTGGGCCGTGTTGCGTGGAAAGCCGTCAAGAATGAACCCCTTGGTCACATCGGGTGCGCCCAGACGATCGGCAATGATCGATACCACCACCTCGTCGGGCACCAATTCACCCCGCTCCATGATGGCCTTGGCACGTTTGCCGGTTTCCGTGCCGGCCGCCACCGCTGAACGCAGCATGTCGCCGGTGGAAAGCTGTTTCAAGCCGTACTTCACTTCGATGCGCTTGGCTTGCGTGCCTTTGCCCGCACCCGGCGGCCCCAAAAGAATGATGTTCATCGCCTGCCCCCCCTGAGTTTGGACTTCTTGATAAGCCCTTCGTACTGCTGCGCCAGCAGATGGCCTTGCAACTGGGCGACCGTGTCCATGGTGACGCTGACCACGATCAGAAGCGAGGTGCCGCCGAAATAGAACGGAACGCCCGTGTAACCGATGAGGATTTCCGGAATGATGCAGACTACCGACAGATAAAGCGCGCCGACCACGGTGATGCGGGTCAGCACATAATCGATATATTCCGCCGTTCGCTCACCCGGGCGCAAGCCCGGAACGAAACCGCCATATTTCTTCAGATTCTCCGCCGTCTCCTTCGGATTGAACATGATGGAGGTGTAGAAAAAGGCGAAGAAAATGATCAACACTACATAGAGAAAAAGGAACAGCGGCTGCCCGTGGCCGAGCATGGCGGTTACCGTGTTGAGCCAATCTGGCCCCTGCCCCTTGGTGAAATTTGCCACCGTGATCGGCAGCAGCAGCAGGGAGGAAGCGAATATCGGCGGAATAACGCCCGCGGTGTTGAGCTTCAGCGGCATGTGCGAGCTGTCGCCCTGGTACATTTTGTTGCCGACCTGACGCTTGGGATACTGAATCAACAGGCGCCGCTGGGCCCGCTCCACCAGCACGATGAAGCCGATGACGCCCAGCGCCATGACGATGATGCCCAGAATGACAAAGGTCGAGAGTTGCCCCGTGCGTCCGAGCTCCAGCATGGCGGCGATGCCGGATGGGAGCCCTGCGACAATTCCCGCGAAGATGATGAGCGATATGCCATTGCCGATGCCGCGCGCGGTGATTTGCTCGCCGAGCCACATCAGGAAGACCGTGCCGCCGGTCAGCGTGATGACCGTGCCGAGCCGGAAGAACATGCCGGGTTCGGCCACCAGTCCCGCCTGGCCCTCAAGGCCCACCGCTATTCCATATGCCTGTAGTGCCGCGAGAAGGACCGTGCCGTAGCGCGTGTACTGGTTGATCTTCTTGCGCCCCTGTTCGCCCTCTTTTTTGAGCTGCTCAAGATGCGGGCTGACCGACGACATCAACTGGATGATGATCGAGGCCGAGATATAAGGCATGATGTTGAGAGCGAAGATCGCCATGCGACCGAGCGCGCCGCCCGCCAGCCCGTTCACCCAGCCGAGGATGCCGGTTGAATTCTGTGCCGCGAATTTCGCCAACTCAACCGTATCAATGCCGGGAATCGGGATGTAGGTGCCCAGCCTGTAGACGATGAGCGCGGCAAGCGTGAACCAGATGCGCTTCTTGAGATCCGCCGACTTGGCAAGCGCGCCAAAGTTCAGATTTGCCGCAAGTTGTTCCGCCGCTGATGCCATTCCATATCCTCGCGTTCGGCCCCGAACCCACCTATGTGGGGCGGCACGTTAACGCATACAAGTTTACTTCGCTTCGGCCGGAACCTCGGCAGGCTTCAGTATCTTGATACTGCCACCGGCTTTTTCGACGGCCGCAATGGCTCCCTTGGACGCATGATAGACTTCAAAGGCAAGTTTCGTCTTGAGTTCACCCTTGCCGATAAGGCGCAGGCCGCCTCGCGGCTTTGAAAGCACCCCGGCAGCGACAAGCGAGGCAACCGTAACCGCCGCCTTGACATCGATCTTTTTGGATTCAACCGCCGCCTGCACCGCGCCCAAATTGATTTCATTGTAGGAGATACGGTTTGGCTTGTTGAAGCCGCGTTTGGGCAACCGGCGGTAGATCGGCATCTGGCCACCTTCGAAGCCGGCCTTGGCGCCGCCCTTACGGGCAGTCTGGCCCTTGCCGCCACGGCCCGCGGTCTTGCCAAGGCCCGAACCGATGCCACGGCCGACGCGCTTTTTGGCGTGGCGCGAACCGGGGTTATCGGCGATCTGGTTGAGCTTCATGGATGATATCCTTATTGCAATACGCGAACGAGATGCGCGACCTTGGCGATCATGCCGCGCACCGCCGGCGTGTCGCTCAGCACGGTGGTCTTGTTCATCTTGTTAAGGCCCAGGCCAACGAGTGTCGCACGCTGTTCGGCCGGGCGGCGTTGCGGACTGTGAATCTGCTGCACCGTTACGGTCTTGCCGGTTTTTGCTTTTGCCATTCCGATCACTCCGTCAGGCTTGCGTCACTGCCGCCACGGCGGCGCAGCACGTCGCTCACCTTCTTGCCGCGCCGCGCGGCGACGGAGCGTGGAGAAACCTGCTTCTTGAGCGCATCGAAGGTGGCGCGCACCATGTTGTAGGGATTGGACGAGCCCTTCGATTTGGCGACGACATCCTGCACACCAACCGATTCAAACACCGCGCGCATCGGGCCGCCGGCGATGATGCCGGTCCCCGGAGGAGCCGAGCGCAGCACGACCTTGCCCGCGCCCCAGCGCCCGTCCATATCGTGATGCAGTGTGCGGCCTTCGCGCAATGGCACGCGCACCAGGCCACGTTTGGCGCTTTCGGTTGCCTTGCGCACCGCTTCCGGCACTTCGCGCGCCTTGCCATGGCCAAACCCAACCCGGCCCTTCTGATCGCCTACAATGACAAGTGCCGCGAATCCGAAACGCTTGCCGCCCTTCACCACCTTGGCGACGCGGTTGATGTGAACGAGCTTGTCGATAAACTCGCTGTCGCGCTCTTCGCGTTTATCCTTGCGATCCCGGTCGCGACCGCCGTGTTCCTTGGCCATTTTGCTTTCTACCTTTTAGAAGTTCAATCCGCCCGCGCGGGCGGCGTCGGCGAGCGCCTTGACGCGCCCATGATAAAGATAACCGCCACGATCGAAGACTACGTCCTTGACACCGGCCTTGACGGCCCGCTCGGCGATCAATTTGCCGATTGCCGCCGCCGCCGCTTTGTCGGTGCCCTTTTTTGCGCTCGCCTTGAAAGTTTCCTCAAGGCTCGAAGCGGCCGCCAGCGTCACACCCTTGGCATCGTCGATGACCTGGGCATAGATGTTCTTGCTGGAACGGAATACCGACAAGCGCGGGCGCAGACCGCCGCGAGCCGCGATCGCCTTGCGAACGCGCATCCGGCGCTTTGTTTGGGGAGAAGTTTTTGTAGCCATCGCCATCACCTATTTCTTCTTGCCTTCCTTGCGGAAGATATATTCGCCGGCATATTTGACGCCCTTGCCCTTATAGGGTTCGGGCGCGCGGAACTCACGGATTTCCGCCGCCACCTGGCCGACGCGCTGTTTGTCGATGCCGGAAATCACGATTTCCGTGGGTTTCGGTGCCTTGATCTCGATCCCTTCCGGAATGGGATAGTTGACATCGTGGCTGTAGCCGAGATTGAGTTGCAAACCCTTGCCCTGCACCGCGGCACGATACCCCACGCCATTGATTTCAAGTGTCTTGGAATAGCCTTGGGTAACGCCCTTCACCATGTTCGAAACCAGGGTGCGCGACATGCCCCAGCAAGAGCGCGCCAGCTTGGAATCGTCCCTGGGATCGACCTTGATGCCGCCGCTCTCAAGCTTCGCCAAAACGTGCTCGGCGAGCACCAGTTTAAGTTCACCCTTGGGGCCCTTTACCGAAAGGTTCGGGCCTGAAAGGTTCACCGTCACACCGGCCGGAACCGGAACAGACTTTTTGCCGATACGAGACATGACCAGTTACCTCAGAACACCGTGCAGATGACTTCGCCGCCCACATTCTGGGAGCGCGCATCGGCATCCGACATGACGCCCTTGGGCGTCGAGAGAATTGAAATGCCAAGACCGTTGTAGACGGTCGGCATCGTGGTGACCGACGCATACACCCGGCGGCCCGGTTTCGACACACGCTGGATTTCCCGGATGACCGGAGCGCCGTCGAAATACTTGAGCTCGATTTCGATCTCGGCCTTGGCAACGCCTTGCTGGACCGTTGCGAAACCACGTATGAAGCCTTCATTCCGCAGCACTTCCAGCACGCGTTCCCTGAGCCTGGAAGCCGGCGTCGTCACCTTCGGCTTGCCGCGCTCCTGGGCATTCCGGATACGGGCGAGCATATCGCCAATCGGATCAGTCACACTCATTTCATCGTTCTCCTGAAGTCCGTATCCTTACCAACTCGATTTGGTCATGCCGGGGATCAAACCCTGGTTGGCCATCTCGCGAAGCGCCAGACGCGACATCTTGACTTTCCTGTAATAGGCGCGCGCGCGCCCCGTGATTTCACAGCGGTTGCGCACCCGGTTGGGTGAAGAATTACGCGGCAGCTCCGCCATCTTGAGTTGCGCCGCAAAACGCTCCTCCATCGTCAGCTTTTTGTTTTGCGCAATCGCCTTGAGACGGGCGCGCTTGCCGGAGAGTTTTTTCACCAGCCGCTTGCGATGGTTGTTCTTCTCTATCGAACTCGTTTTCGCCATGTTGGCTACCTCATGCCGCTTGCTTGCGGGTGGATTTGCGGAACGGAAAGTCGAATGCCTCGAGAAGCGCGCGCGCCTCTTCGTCGGTGCGCGCCGACGTGCAGACGATGACATCCATGCCCCAGACACGGTCGATCCGGTCATAATCGATTTCCGGGAACACCAGATGCTCCTTGAGGCCCATGGCAAAGTTGCCATTGCCATCGAAACTGCGCTCGGAAAGGCCGCGAAAGTCGCGGATACGCGGCAGTGCTATGGTGACGAGCCTGTCGAGGAACTCATACATCCGCACCTTGCGGAGCGTGACCTTGGCGCCGATCGCCAGATTTTCGCGTATCTTGAATTGCGCGATGGCCTTGCGCGATTTGGTGATTACCACCTTCTGGCCGGCGATCTTCTCAAGTTCGGAGGCGGCAACCTGCACAAGCTTGGAGTCCTGGGTGGCTTCGCCGATGCCCATATTGAGCACGATCTTGGTGATTTTCGGCACCTGCATGACGTTCTTGTAGCCGAATTGCTGGGTGAGCTTGGCGCGCACCACCTCGTCATAGTGCTTGCGCAAGCGCGGCACATAATCCTTCGGCATGACCTCTTGAGGACCGGCGGGTTTCGCCTCGGTCTTGGCGGCCTTCTTGCCCTCGGGCTTCTTGGCCGCGGGAGCAACGCCCTCGGCCTTCTTTGGGGCCTTCTTTTCTTTGTCGTCAGCCATCGATGGTTTCTCCCGAACGCTTGGCGACACGAACCTTCTTGCCATCGGCAAGGGTCTTGTAGCCCACACGTGTCGGCTTGCCGTCCTTGGGATCGCGCAAAGCCAAATTGGATATCTGGATCGGCATCTCCTTGGAGATGATGCCGCCCTCTTGCCCCGCCGTCTGGCGTGTATGGCGCTTGACCAAGTTGATGCCACGCACGAGGGCCCGGTTTTCATCCGGAATCATGCGGACGATCTCGCCCTGCTTGCCCTTGTCCTTGCCGGTAATGACGACGATCTTATCGCCCTTGCGGATTTTGAACTTGACCGCCATCACAGCACCTCCGGTGCCAGCGAAATGATCTTCATTTGGTTCTTGGCGCGGAGTTCACGCGGCACGGGCCCGAAAATACGGGTGCCCACCGGCTCGCCCTGCGGATTGATCAGCACCGCGGCATTGCGGTCGAAGCGGATGACCGAACCGTCGGCGCGGCGGATATCTTTCGCTGTCCTGACCACGATCGCCTTCATCACGGTGCCCTTCTTGACCCGGCCGCGCGGAATGGCTTCCTTCACCGACACCACGATGATGTCGCCGACCGAGGCATATCTCCGCTTCGAACCGCCCAGCACCTTGATGCACTGAACCCGGCGCGCGCCGGAATTATCCGCCACATCGAGATTGGTTTCTTGCTGGATCATTTGTTCATCCGTTTCTACGCATGGCCGGCGGCGACTTTTTCGACCAGAGTCCAGCGCTTAAGCTTTGACAAGGGCCGCGTTTCCTCGATGCGAACGATGTCGCCCGTATGGGCCTCGTTCTTGTCATCGTGGGCATGATACTTCTTCGACAGGCGCACGGTCTTCTTGAGGACCGGATGGCGCAAGCGGCGCTCGACCTTGACCACGATGGTCTTGTCGTTCTTGTCGCTTACCACGACGCCTTGCAAAATTCGTTTTGGCAACTTGGCTTCTCCTACTTCGCAGGCTTCTGCTGCGAAACAATTGTCTTCAAACGGGCGATATCGCGGCGGATGTGACGCACGCGCGCGGTATTTTCAACCGTGCCGGTGGCTTTCTGAAAGCGCAGGTTGAATTGCTCTTTCTTCAGTTTGAGGATTTCGTCATTTACCTGATCCTTGCTCATCGCCTTAACGTCGCTGAACTTCATCGCTCTAGTCTCCGTTCATTCGCCAAGCCGCGCCACAAAACGCGTCTTGACCGGTAGTTTGGCGGCGGCGAGCCCCAGCGACTCTTCGGCCACGTTGCGCGGTACACCATCGACCTCGAAAATCACCCGGCCCGGCTTGACGCGCACCGCCCAGTATTCGGTGGCGCCCTTGCCCGATCCCATGCGGACCTCGGCCGGCTTCTTCGACACCGGAATATCCGGAAACACCCGGATCCAGATGCGCCCCGCCCGTTTCATGCCACGCGCCAGCGCGCGCCGCGCCGCCTCGATCTGCCGCGCGGTCAGACGATCGGGCTCCGAAGCCTTCAGGCCGAACGAGCCGAAATCGAGACTGTTGCAGCTCGTGGCCTTGCCGTGGATGCGGCCCTTGAAGGCCTTGCGATATTTTGTCTTCTTCGGTTGCAGCATGTCAGTCTACCTTGAACTTACGCATGTTGGCCGTCCCGGTCGCGCTCGCGGCGGGGGCGTTGGCCACCATCTTGCGGCTCGGCCATGCGCTTGTCCTGCGCCATGGGATCGTGTTCGAGGATTTCGCCCTTGAATACCCATACCTTGACGCCGTTGGTGCCATAGGCCGTGTGGGCCGTGGCGACACCGTAGTCGATGTCGGCGCGCAGCGTATGCAGCGGCACGCGGCCTTCGCGGTACCACTCGACGCGGGCGATTTCAGCCCCGCCAAGACGGCCGGCGCAGGTGATCTTGATGCCTTCCGCGCCCATGCGCTGGGCCGATTGCACGGCCCGCTTCATGGCACGGCGGAAAGCCACGCGGCGTTCGAGCTGCTGGGCGATATTATCCGCCACCAGCGTCGCATCGACTTCGGGCTTGCGCACTTCGACGATGTTCAGATGAACTTCCGACCTCGTAAGATCGGCCACCTTCTTGCGCAGCTTCTCGATATCGGCGCCCTTCTTGCCGATCACCACGCCGGGACGCGCCGAATATATCGTGACGCGGCACTTCTTGTGGGGGCGTTCGATCAGGATCTTGGAAATGCCGGCCTGCTTCAGCTCGGTCTTGAGATAATTGCGGATCGCGATGTCTTCGTGCAACAACTTGCCGTATTCCCGCGAGCCCGCGAACCAGCGCGAGTCCCAGGTGCGGTTGATGCCGAGGCGAAGCCCGGTCGGATTGACTTTTTGGCCCACTATGCGGCCTCCTTCTCTTCGCGAACGACGATTGTCAGCTCGCTGAAAAATTTCTCGATGCGCCCCACCCGGCCCCGGGCATTGGGCATGAAGCGCTTCATCACCAGATTCTTGCCAACCCACGCCTGGGCGACGACAAGATTGTTGATGTCGAGGCCGTGATTGTTCTCGGCATTGGCAATCGCCGACTCCAGCGTTTTCTTCACATCCTTGGCGATACGGCGGCGCGAAAAGGTAAGTTCGGCCAGCGCCTTGTCCACCTTAAGCCCACGAATGGCGGCGGCTACTTCATTGAGCTTGCGTGGGGACACACGAATGGACCGGGTCACGGCCTTGGCTTCATTGTCGGCGAGCGAGCGTTTGCGGGCGGGTTTGCTCATGGCTTGCCTGCTGGCGGTGCTGCCGGCGTGGATGCGGTTTTCCTGTCGCCGGCGGAAGAATGACTGTGGAAGGTGCGCGTCGGCGCGAACTCGCCCAATTTGTGACCGACCATGTCTTCCGACACGGTAACGGGAATGAATTTATTGCCGTTGTGAACCTGAAAGGTGAGGCCTACGAATTGCGGCAGGATCGTCGAGCGACGGCTCCACGTTTTGATAGCCTGATTGCGGCCGCCGCCACGGGCGGTTTCCGCTTTCTTCAAGAGATACCCGTCGACAAACGGGCCTTTCCAGAGCGATCGTGCCATGGGCTACCTCACTGCGACTTTTTGCGATCGTGGCGGCTGCGCACGATGAATTTTTGCGTTGACTTGTTCTTGCGAGTTTTCTTTCCCTTGGTCGGCTGGCCCCAGGGCGTTGCCCAGTGCTTGCCGCCATTGGTGCGGCCACCGTTGGGATGATCCACCGGGTTGCGCGCGATACCGCGCGATACCGGGCGGAACCCCTTCCAGCGGTTGCGGCCCGCCTTGCCGATGACTTCGTTGACATGATCGGGATTGGAAACAGCACCTACCGAACCCATGCAGGTCGAATTGATCATGCGGGTTTCGCCCGACTTGAGCTTGAGCAGCACATAACCCTGGTCGCGTCCGGCAACCATGGCGTAAGTACCGGCGGCACGCGCTAGCGAGCCGCCCCCGCCGGGCTTCGTCTCGACATTGTGGACAATGGTGCCGACCGGCATGGCGCCCAGCGGCATGGCATTGCCCGGCTTCACGTCCACGGACGCGCCCGCGACCACCGTATCGCCGATAGCGAGGCGTTGCGGAGCGAGGATATAAGACAGATCGCCATCGGCATATTTGACCAGCGCGATAAAGGCCGTGCGGTTTGGATCATATTCGAGACGTTCAACGGTTGCCGCGACATCGCGTTTTGTACGTTTGAAATCGATGAGCCGGTAGGCAGCCTTGTGACCGCCGCCCTTCCGTCTGGAAGTAATGCGCCCCGAATTGCCGCGCCCGCCCGTGCTGTTCTGGCCCTCGACGAGAGATTTGACGGGCTTCCCCTTCCACAAATGACTGCGGTCCACCTGGATCAGGTGGCGGCGCCCGGCGCTGGTTGGATTATATGTCTTGAGTGCCATTGTTCGGTCTTTCCTAGAGGCCCGTCGTCACATCGAGCCGCTGGCCCTCTTCGAGGGTCACATAGGCGCGCTTGACGTCGCTGAGTTGGCCAAGCTGTCCCTTGAAGCGGCGGCTCTTGCCCTTGCGGACGAGAGTGTTGACGGATTTCACCTTGACGCCGAACAGGCCTTCGACCGCCTTCTTGATAGCGGGCTTCGTGGCTTCGAGCGCCACGTTGAAAACCACCTGGTTGCGCTCGGAAACCAGCGTTCCCTTTTCGGTGATTGCCGGGCTCTTGATGATCGCGTAGTGATGTTCCTTGCTCATTTGAACCGCGCCTCCAGAGCTTCGATGGCGGCCTTGGTGAGCACCAGCTTCTTGCGCCGCAAAATGTCGTAGACATTGATGCCCTGTACCGGAAGCCCATCGATATTGGCGATGCTGCGCGCTGCATTGG
>JBOHKD010000035.1:0-9849 GCA_050728895.1 Aestuariivirga sp. | reverse complement strand
ATCCTGAACAATGCCCGTAATATCATGCTGGTTTGCGATGCCATGAAATTCACCAGATCGGCTCCAGTGCGCATCGGCCATCTCTCGCAGGTCGATGTCTTTGTCACCGACCGGCCGCCGCCCGAGGCGATCTTCGATCTATGCAGGCATAGCGGTGTCCAGCTTGAAATCGCCGGTGGAGTTCCGGAACATGAGCGGAATGCGGAACCCGCCGCATGATCCACGATCTTTTCATCATCGGCGGCGGCGTCAATGGTTGCGGTGTGGCCCGCGATGCCGCGGGGCGCGGCCTCAAAGTTTTTCTCGCGGAACAAGGGGATTTGGCTTCCGGCACCTCTTCGGCCTCCACCAAACTCATTCATGGCGGGCTGCGTTACCTCGAGCACTATGAGTTCCGTCTCGTCCGCGAAGCGTTGGTCGAACGCGAAGTCCTGCTGAAGTCCGCGCCCCACATCATTTGGCCGCTGCGCTTCGTGCTGCCGCATCATCAGGGGCTCAGGCCTTGGCCGCTCATCCGGCTTGGGTTGTTTATCTATGACCATCTTGGTGGGCGCACGATCCTGCCGCCGACGCGCAGCGTCGATTTACGCCGCGATGAAACCGGGCGGCCCCTGAAGGCGGAATTCACGCGCGGCTATGAATATTCCGACTGCTGGGTCGAGGATGCGCGCCTTGTTGTGCTCAGCGCCCGCGATGCCGCGAACCGCAGTGCTGAAATCCGCACCCGAACCAGATGCAAGACCGCCCGCCGGGTCGATGGTGTTTGGGAACTCACCATCGTTGGCGAAGCTGGCAAGGAAGAGAAGGTCCGCGCCAGGGCACTGGTCAATGCGGCCGGCCCATGGGTGAGCCAAGTCCTGGGCGAGGTCGTAGGCCGCAATGCACCCGACAAGATCCGTTTGGTGAGGGGAAGCCACATCGTCGTGGACAAGCTTTACGGTCATGACCGCTCCTACATTTTCCAAAATGCCGACGGCCGCATTTGCTTTGCCATTCCCTATGAGCAGAATTTCACCCTGATCGGCACGACCGACGAAGACCATGAGGGCGATCCGGGTTCACCGCATATCTCGGATGCCGAAACCGGCTATTTGCTTGCCTCGGTAGCTGAGTATTTCAGGCAGCCGGTGACGCGCGAGCAGATACGCTGGACGTATTCGGGAATCCGGCCCCTATATGACGATGGCGCAAGCAGGGCGCAGGAGGGGACACGCGACTATGTGCTGAAACTCGACGCGGCCCCGGGCGAAGCTCCGCTGTTGTCGATCTTCGGCGGAAAGATCACCACCTTCCGCAAGCTCGCGGAAGCCGCGATGGAACAAATTCGCCCCTTCTTTCCCAATGCTGGCAAACCATGGACGGCGGCGGCATCTTTCCCGGGAGGCGACTTTTCCTACATGGAGGTTGAAAAGTTGGTGACCGAATTGCAGCGCAAATATTCCTTCATGACGCCGCGCAATGTGCGGCGCATCTTCCACGCCTATGGCACCGAGGCGGAATCGATTTTCGATGGCGCGCGCTTCGCTCAGGACATGGGAAAGAGTTTCGGACTGTTGACCGAACGCGAGATCGATCATCTGACCCAAAAAGAATGGGCCCGGACGGCGGAAGACATTCTCTGGCGCCGCTCCAAACTGGGGTTGCATTTGTCGAAGGCGGAGCAGGAGGCGCTGGGCCGCCATTTGACGCCAGAGATCAAAATTAAACGGCGCAAGCGCGTCAAGGGGTGACCCGTGCCGGAACTCATTCTCGCCATCGACCAAGGCACGACGTCGTCGCGTGCCATAGTCTTTGACGCCCGATTGAACTTGATAGCGAAAAGCCAGAAGGAATTCTGCCAGTATTTCCCCAAGTCGGGCTGGGTGGAACACGATCCGGAAGAAATCTGGCAGTCGGTCCTGACGGTCTGTAAAGCCGCCATTCGGAAAGCTCGTGCCAAGCTCTCGGACATCCGCGCCCTCGGCATTACCAACCAGCGCGAAACCGTGGTGATCTGGGATCGTAAAAGCGGCAAGCCCATTCACAAAGCCATCGTCTGGCAGGACCGGCGGACGGTGGATTTGTGCGCCAGCCTTAAGGGGCAGGGGCACGAGCCGCTGTTCACCGGGAGAACTGGCTTGCTGCTCGATCCCTATTTCTCGGGCACAAAAGTTTCCTGGCTTCTCGACCACATAGAGGGCGCGCGCCAGCGGGCGGAGAGGGGCGAGCTTTGCTTCGGCACGATCGATTCCTTCCTCATCTGGCGGCTCACCGGTGGAAAGCTCCATGCGACGGATGCCACCAATGCCTCGCGCACCTTGCTCTACAACATCCACAGCGGGGAATGGGACAACGGGCTTTGCCACATTCTCCGCGTGCCGCGCGCGATGCTTCCCGAGGTAAAGGACTGCGCCGGCGATTTCGGCGTGACGGACCCGAAACTCTTCGGTGCGCCCGTTGCAATCGCGGGCGTGGCGGGCGACCAGCAGGCGGCGCTGATCGGCCAGGCATGTTTTGCACCGGGCATGATGAAAGCCACCTATGGCACGGGATGCTTCGCGCTCCTCAACACCGGCGGCAAGGCGGTTGCTTCCAACAACCGGCTTCTGACCACGGTTGCCTATCAGCTTGATGGCAAGCGGACCTTTGCGCTGGAAGGTTCGATTTTCGTGGCGGGCGCTGCCGTGCAATGGCTGCGCGACGGGTTGAAAATAGTGAAACGTGCTTCCGAAACGGCGGAACTCGCGAAGGCCTCGGACCGAAACCAGAATGTTTATCTGGTGCCGGCTTTTGTCGGTCTGGGCGCGCCATATTGGAAGCCGGACGCGCGCGGTGCCCTATTCGGTTTGACGCGCGCCACGACTAAGCGCGAGCTGGCCCGCGCGGCGCTGGAAGCTGTCTGCTATCAAACGCGCGATCTTCTCGAAGCCATGCGCAAGGACTGGGGATTTTCCGGCGAAACGATATTAAGAGTAGACGGCGGCATGGCGACCTCGGATTGGACCATGCAATGCCTTGCCGACATTCTTGCAACTTCCGTGGAGCGCCCCAGAATTGTCGAGACGACAGTGCTCGGCGCCGCCTACCTCGCCGGACTGAAAGCGGGTCTCCTGCCACCACCTGAGGAATTCGCGCACGCCTGGAAGCGCGACAAGCGCTTCACTCCCAAAATGGATGCACAACTGCGCGAAAATAAATACGCGGGTTGGAAAGCATCGGTACGGAAATTGTTGGCGTAATTTAATTATTATACAAGCTTTTGATCACATCGATCCATGAACTGGCTCGCGTAAGCATAGTTCATTGTGGTGATTTCTTTCGAGAGACCGCCCTTGCTTGCGATCCACGATTTTACCCAGTCGGGATAGGTTTTCAGCAAATACTCTTGAGCGAGATAGGAAGCTTTTGACGTTGCTGCAGAAGGAGCGTGAAAGCCGAACGACGCATATGGGGTAATGCAGGTTTGGCTACGTGGAAGGGAGAGATACATCGTGCAGGCTGAGTCGCAGCGACCGGCAAATCTGAGTTTGGCGCCGTTTTCCCGCAATTTTATTGCCTGCACCGCGTAATCGACCACCGCGCCACCATGGTCGTTTCGGATCGTTAAAATTTGCGGGCCACCCAACCCTCCGGACGCTGGAATCGCGCATGTGGGGCGGCAATCGAGGGGCCGCGCGATATCCGCTCTTAGGGGGCTGCCCAAACCGCCAGCACCGCAGGCAGCAAGAAGATGACAAGCAGCAAACAAAACAACTACGGTCAAGGTGCGCAAATCACTTCCCCACCCCAATGACTTGAACGGCTTGGCTAAACTACTCTGGTAACACTAACTGATTGCTAACAGTCAACGGCCGCAACACTTGGCTTCCTGTAGCTCGACAAATTGGATGAGACTTGTTTGCGGCGATTTGATGAATGCGGCGTCGCGCAGCATCATTCCGCGAGCGCTGTAGCAAGGTCTGGAGGAGGGCTGGGTGGTGGGCGATACTGGACTCGAACCAGTGACCCCTGCGATGGGAACGCGGGTTTTTCTCTTCCAAGCCGACAATCGCATTTTACTGCGGCGACTGGGTTTGGAGAGAGAGGCGCAAGAGAGAGTCGCCGTTGCGTGCTCTAATTTGTGGTGTCAGTCCGCACCCGCTGAAAGAACCCGTAGCGATCCGCCATTAAGCGCAGGCTATCAGCCGCTCCCTTTGGTATTGTCGAGGCGAATGCGTGAACACTAATCATTAACACCACGGTATCCAGCTCCAAAGACGGCACTCCATACGATGACTTCGGCGCTGACGCCGTTCCGATGCTCTGCAATGTGAACCGAAAGACCTCTGTTGCTTCCTTCATGCCGCCTTTGTCATTTGCTCGGGCATACTCAACTTGCCGCCTTAGAAACAACGCTTCCTGATCAGTCCCAGTCTCGCTTTCCACAACACCGCAGCAAACTCCGTTGCTTGTCCGAAACGTCTCAATCACAAGCGTCAAAGTCTCATCCAAGTCAATGTCAGTAGGTTCAAAAAATTGTGCTTCTTCGTCCTTTTCTGGAAAATAGTATTCGCGAACCGCAAAGGCGCTGAATGCCAATACCTCAAATGCCACTACGTCTTGAGAAGCACCGACAAAGTTTGATTTCAGGCGAGGCAAATCAGTGGTGATGAAATGGCCTGCCGTAAACAAAATCAAATTGGCGACGGTTATCGAAGCGAAGTGTTTGTGCCCCACAGTCTGCTCGCTAATTTTGGTAATTAGCTCCAGAGTGGTCCTGGCCAGACGATTAGAAAGTGGAGAGGGCGGCACGCGTCGAAAAAACTTCGAGAACATTGTTTTACCTCTTGCCCAAGTGAGCGGGCATCCCTTTCATATGGCCTCACCGACTGTGACAGGACTTGTCTGCATGGTGGCAGACTAAAACAAGACGGGAACTCTTGCTACACATGTAGACACACAATACTGCTACACAGAAGGCAGACTCCAAACACCTAAGTATTTGATTATATAAGGAAGGCTGGTGGGCGATACTGGACTCGAACCAGTGACCCCTGCGATGTGAACACAGTGCTCTACCAACTGAGCTAATCGCCCGTTTTGAGGGGTGGAGGCGTATAGGCGTGGGCGGCGTGGTAAGTCAAGAATTGGAGCGCGTTGCGTCCTGGCATGAATTCCTCGTGTAATGCGGATATGAAACGAATCATCATAGGTCTGCTGCTCCTGCTTGCCTGTCTGGCCGCCGCCATATTCATCGCACCCTTGCGGGCGTTCAACGCGCTGGTTCCGGTGGACCGGCAAGCGTTGCATGTTGCCGCCGATGTGGCCTATGGGCCGGACCCTCGCCAGACGTTCGATATCTACAAGCCGGATGCCAAGGCCAAAAACCTGCCGATCATCGTGTTCTGTTTCGGCGGTGGGTGGGCTAGCGGCGACAAGAATGGTTATGGCTTCATCGGCCGGGCCTTCGCTTCGAGAGGCTATCTCACCGTCATCTTTAATTACCGTCTCGTGCCGCAAGCCGTCTTCCCGGCCTTCGTCGATGATACGGCGGCGGCCATTGTCTGGGCATCGCGTCATGGCGCGGATTTCGGTGGCGATCCGCAACGCATCTTTCTGGTGGGACATTCGGCCGGCGCCTACAACGCCGCCATGGCGGCGCTCGACGCGGAATTTCTTGCACGCGCCGGGGCCTCCACAAGCATTATCAAGGGTGTCGCGGCGCTGGCGGGCCCTTTCGATTTCCTGCCTTTCGACGATGCCGCGGCGATTGCCGCCTTTTCCGCCTGGCCCGACAGTCAGGCAACGCAGCCCGTGAATTTCGCCAATCCCGATGCGCCGCCCTTCCTGCTTTTGACCGGAACCGGCGACCGTACCGTCAATCCGCGCAATTCGCGCGCCCTTGCCGCCAGACTTGCCGCTGAACATGCGTCCGTGAAACTCATCGAATATGACGGCCTGGGCCATGCCGCCGTCATGCTGGCGATGGCGAGGCCGCTGCGCTGGCGTGCCCCGGTGCTCGAAGATATCGTAGGGTTTTTCGATAGCCTATGATTCTTGTTGCTCGAACAGCTCCTGGATCGCCTGCCAGCACTCGTCAAAATGTCCGATGATGCGGTCAGGGCCATATTCGGCGATGGGCCTCGGCGTATAACCGAAAGACACGCAGATCACCGGCACATTGGCGGCGCGGGCCGTCAACACATCGATTTCACTATCGCCCACCAGAATGGCGTTGGGGACGCGAAGACCGAGACGCTTTACCGATTCATGGAAGGGCCGGGGATCGGGTTTGGAAATTCCCAGCGTATCGGCGCCCACGACGGACCCAAAATATTTGCTCATCCCCAGGGCATCGAGCAGCGCCAGCGAAAGACTTTCCCGCTTGTTGGTGCACACGCCCATGGCAATGCCTTCACGTTGCAAACGTTCCAGCAGAACCAGCACGCCCGGAAACATCACGCTGTTGCCGGCGATATCGGCGGCATAGGACGCGATGAATGCGCGGAAATGAGGTTCGACATCGAAGCCATCCGGCATCCCTCCGGTCGCGGCAAGTCCGCGCGTGATCATGGCGCGAGCGCCGTGGCCGGCGAAAACCCGCACCTCATCGAGGCCAACGGGTCTCCGGCCCAGGCCTTCGAGCACATGGTTCGTCGCCCGCATCAGGTCGGGCGCGGTGTCGACCAGCGTCCCGTCGAGGTCGAAAATAACGGCACGATCTGGCATCAAAGCTCCGCGTTTGTTCCGCTTCCTGCCCTATGCTAAGACGCCGCCAACCCGAAACGGGAGGTGACGATGGACATCCACAAAGGGCAGGCGTTGCGCGGCATACTGAAGGATAAGTCGCTGCTCAAGGACAAATGTTATATCGACGGCAAGTGGGTTGGTGGAAAATCGGCAATCGATGTCACCAACCCCGTAAACGACGATGTGATCGGCACGGTTCCCAAACTTGGGACCGCCGAAACCAGGCAGGCGATCGAGGCGGCGCAGCGGGCCCAGAAGGATTGGGCCAAAAAGACCGCCAAGGAACGCGCCGCAATCTTGCGCAAATGGTTCAATCTGATGATGGAGAACCAGGAAGATCTGGCCCAGATTATGACCGCCGAACAGGGCAAACCACTGGTGGAATCGCGCGGCGAAGTTGCCTATGGCGCTTCTTTCGTCGAGTTCTTCGCCGAGGAAGCCAGGCGCATCTATGGTGAGACAATTCCTTCACCCTTTCCCACTTCGCGCATCCTGGTCATCAAGCAGCCGGTGGGCGTCGTGGCGGCCATCACGCCGTGGAATTTTCCCAATGCCATGATTACCCGCAAGGCGGGGCCGGCCCTTGCCGCGGGTTGCACATTCGTCTGCAAGCCCGCCGGAGAAACACCTCTTTCGGCATTGGCGCTCGCCGAACTCGCGGGGCGCGCCGGAATGCCCGCTGGTGTCTTTTCAGTCATCACCGGCACCGCCCGCGAGATCGGCGCGGAGATGACATCGAACCCAATCGTCCGTGCCCTGACATTCACCGGTTCGACCGAAATCGGCCGCACGCTCATGGCCCAATGTGCCCCGACAATCAAAAAGGTCGGGCTCGAACTTGGCGGCAATGCGCCCTTCATCGTCTTCGACGATGCCGACCTTGATGCCGCCGTGCAGGGTGCCATCATGTCCAAATACCGCAACGCCGGGCAGACCTGCGTTTGCGCCAACCGCATTCTGGTGCAGGATTCGATCTATGAAGCATTCGCGGCCAAGCTCGCCGAAGCCGTCAAGAAGTTGAAAGTAGGCGACGGCACGGAAGCCGGCGTCACCACTGGGCCCCTGATCAACAAGGCGGCGGTTGCCAAGGTGAAGGAGCATATCGCGGATGCCGTCACGAAGGGCGCCAAGGTGGTGGTCGGCGGCAAAGCCTTGGGCGGCAATTTCTTTGAGCCCACGCTGCTTCGCGATGTCACCACTGAAATGCTGGTGACTCGCGAGGAAACCTTTGGCCCGGTGGCGCCGCTGTTCAAGTTCAGAAGCGAGGAAGAAGCCATCGAGATGGCCAATGCGACCGAGTTCGGCCTTGCCTGCTATTTCTACACGCGCGACATCGGCCGCGTCTGGCGCGTCGCCGAAGGCCTGGAATATGGCATCGTCGGCATCAACGAGGGCATCATATCGGCGCCGGAAGCGCCCTTTGGCGGAGTGAAGCAATCCGGCCTCGGCCGCGAGGGCTCGCATCATGGCATCGAGGAATATGTCGAAATGAAATACATGTTGATGGGTGGACTTGGAAAATGACAGCCGATGACCAAAAAAGGGCCGCCGCCAGGGCGGCCCTTGATTATGTGAAGCCGGGAATGAAGCTCGGCCTCGGAACGGGCTCAACGGCGCGGCATTTCATTGAACTCATTGGCGAGAAGGTGAGGGCGGGGCTTGATGTTGCCTGCGTGCCCACCTCCGAGGAAACCCGCAAACACGCCGAAAGTCTCAAGATTCCGCTGACCACGCTGGAAGCCCATTCGTTTCTCGATCTCACCGTCGATGGGGCGGACGAGTTCGACGGGGACTTCAACGTGCTCAAGGGCGGTGGCGGCGCGCTGCTGCGCGAAAAGATCGTGGCCTCGTCGTCGCGCCATATGGTGGTGATCGCCGACCAGTCGAAGAAGGTCGAAAGTCTCGGCGCCTTCCCGCTGCCGATCGAAATTGTACCTTTTGGCCTCAAGGCAACCGTCTGGAAGATCGAACACGTATTCCGAATCGTAGGAGTCAAGGCAAGCAAAATGAGTGTGCGCCTGCGCGACGGCAAGCCGTTCCGCACCGACGGCGGCCATGCCATCGTCGATTGCGCGTTGGGCGGCATTCCCCAGCCCACCCGGCTGGCGGATGCGTTATCGATCGTTCCAGGCGTTGTCGATCACGGCCTCTTCATCGGCATTTGCGGCATCATCCTCATGGGCACGCCCCAGGGCGTGATCACATTCACGAAGAAATAGCGCAAGAGCCATGGCATCCTTCGATTACGATCTCTTCGTCATCGGCGCGGGGTCTGGCGGTGTCAGGGCCGCCCGCATCGCCGCGAAACATGGCGCCAGAGTCGCCGTCGCGGAAGAATCGCGCGTCGGCGGCACCTGCGTGATCCGCGGCTGTGTACCGAAAAAGCTCCTCGTCTATGCATCCAAATTCGCCGAGGAATTCGAGGACGCCGTCGGTTTCGGCTGGTCCTCGGAAAAGGTTTCGTTCGACTGGGCGACCCTTATTGCCAACAAGGACAAGGAGATCGACCGGCTCAACCAGACCTATGTCCGCAATCTTGAGGCGGCCGGTGCCGAATTATTTCTCGAACGCGCCGAGTTCCTGGGCCCCAACACAATCCAGCTTGCATCGGGCCGCAAGATAAGTGCGAAATATATTCTGATCGCTACCGGAGCCGCGCCCTTCCTGCCGCGCGAGCTGCCCGGCCATGAGCTGGCGATCAGCTCCAACGAGGCTTTCCATCTCGAGAAACTGCCGGCCCGCATCGTGATCGCCGGCGGCGGCTATATCGCGGTTGAATTTGCCGGCATTTTTTCCGGCCTCGGTGTCGAGACGGTCCTGGTCTATCGCGGCGAACAGATCTTGCGCGGCTTCGATAACGATATCCGCGACCATCTGGCCGCCGAAATGAAAAAGAAAGGGATCGAGATTCGTATCCGGGCGGATGTGGCGAAGATCGAGCGTTCAGGGCAGGGCGTGCGCGTGACATTGAACGATGGTGCGGCATTCGGCGCAGGACAGATCATGTTCGCCACTGGCCGTCTACCCAATGTTGTAGGGCTCGGCCTCGAAAAAGCGGGCGTCGAATTGACGCCGCATTATGGGGTGAAGGTCGATGACTATTCCCGCACCACGGCGGAGAATATCTACGCCATTGGCGAT
>JBOHKD010000034.1:0-9901 GCA_050728895.1 Aestuariivirga sp. | reverse complement strand
ACGGGACGCGCGGCACCCAGCCTGCTCGAGCCCATTCATGTCGATGCCTATGGCGCCAGCATGCCGCTCAACCAGGTGGCTTCGGTCACCGTGCCGGAAGCGCGGCTCCTGCAGATCAATGTCTGGAACAAGGGCCTGGTCATCGCGGTCGAAAAAGCCATCCAGGCCTCCAATCTGGGCCTCAACCCGCAAACCGAAGGCCAGGTCATCCGCCTCCGCATGCCCGATCTGACACAGGATCGCCGCAAGGAACTGGTGAAAGTGGCGCACCAATATGCCGAGAAAGCTCGGATCGCGGTGCGCAATGTGCGGCGCGACGGCATGGACCAGCTTAAGGCGCTGGAGAAAGAACATCTGATAAGTGAAGACGATCACAAGAAAAAAGCCGATGAAGTCCAGAAGATGACGGACGAGTCGATCAAGGAAATCGATACGGCGTTGAAGGGCAAGGAAGCCGAGATCATGCAAGTCTGACCGGATCGATGCCCGCCATGCCGAATTCCTTACATTCCCCCGGCGTTCCCCGCCATGTCGCCATCATCATGGATGGCAATGGCCGGTGGGCGGCGGAACGCGGCCTGCCCAGATCGGCCGGCCACAAGCAAGGAGTGGAAGCGCTGCGCCATGCCGTGCGCACGGCGATCGACCTCGGCATCGAATATCTGACGATCTATTCCTTCAGTTCCGAGAACTGGTCGAGGCCCGCGGCGGAAGTTTCTTTTCTTCTGGAGCTGCTGCGCCGGTTCATAGCCAAGGATGTGGCGGACTTGCACAAGGCGAGCGTCAAGATTTCCGTCATCGGCGAGCGCCAGGGGCTCGATCCCAACATCGTTAAGCTGCTCGACGATGCGGAAACGCTCACGCGCGAGAACACGCAACTCAAGCTCGTCGTTGCCTTTAATTACGGCAGCCGCCAGGAGATCACCCGCGCCGCCCGGACGATTGCCGCAAAGGTGGCGGAAGGCAAGATCGATCCAGCGGATATAACGCCCGCGGTGCTGGCAAACCATCTGGATACCGGCGGCATACCCGACCCGGACCTGTTGATCCGCACCGGCGGCGAGCAACGGCTGTCCAACTATCTCCTCTGGCAATGCGCCTACACGGAATTCGTGTTCACGCCGGAATATTGGCCGGATTTCAGCGCTGAAGTCTTTCGCCGCGCGGTCGCCGATTTTCAATCGCGCGAGCGGCGTTTCGGCGGTTTAAGCGCCCGGTCCGCCTGATGCAGCAAACAGTGGCGGCTAAGTGGGGCGATCTGGGTGTCCGGTCCCTGTCGGCAGCCATACTCATTCCCGTCGTTCTCATAGATGTGTGGGCGGGCGGCATCTATTTCAGACTGCTTGTGGCTTTGATGGCCGTGCTGATGGCGCTCGAGTGGACCAATATGGCGCACGCCCGGGATCCGCTGCAATTCGCGCTGCACGCGGCAGCGGCGCTCTGCGGGATATTTCTGCCGCTCGAGACCGGGATTCAAATTACGCTGGCCGCGATTGGCGTACTGTGGATTGTATCCGCCGCCTCGGCATGGTTTCCTGAGCGACAGGGCACCATGTGGTGCTACCTCGGCGTGCCCTATGTGGGGTTGCCAGGGATGGCTTTGGTTTTGCTGCGGAGCGATGAAGCCTATGGCTTCTTGGCCATCCTGTGGGTGCTGGTTATCGTTTGGGCGGCGGACACGCTGGCCTATTTTGCCGGTCGTATTGTCGGCGGGCCGAAATTGGCGCCCGTGCTATCGCCGAAGAAGACTTGGGCGGGGCTTGGAGGGGCAATCGCGGGGGCGGCGCTCGCATCGGCGATTTTTGCCGCTGCGGCGGGACTCGGCGCGATTGCGACGCTGTCGCTGCTTGCGGGCTTTTTTGCCCTGGCCGGACAGGCGGGCGACCTCTTCAAGTCGGCACTTAAGCGTCACTATGGCCTGAAAGATTCCGGCCGCCTCATTCCGGGACATGGCGGCATCATCGACCGGATCGACGGTCTTGTCGCGGTAGCGACGATAGCGGCGTTGATCGGCCTGTGGCGTAGTGGCCTGGAAGCAACAGGTGCTGGCCTTCTGCTCTGGTAACCATAATTTGCCGGAATATTGTCGTAAATGCCGGGCACTGTGGTTAATGGACGGTAAAGTTTCCCGCGCCTTGGCACGGGCCTTGCGACGCAGGCGGGGTTGAAGCGGCGGCCGGCACAATGGTGTTCCGGAACGCTCCATCGAAGGACATAGGCTATGAGTTTTTTGAGTGTCATGGGCATGCCGGTCGTTTCATTGCTGTTTTATGCGATTCCATTTCTTGTCGCGGTCATCGTTATCGTCTTCATTCATGAACTTGGACACTTTCTCGTGGCGCGCTGGTGCGGGATGAGGGTCGAAACCTTTTCCATCGGCTTTGGCCGCGAGATTACGGGCTGGCACGACCGCTACGGAACAAGGTGGAAGCTGGGCTGGATACCGCTCGGCGGGTATGTGAAATTTTACGGCGATGCCAATGTGGCAAGCATGCCCAAGCCGGAAGAAGCCTACGCGCCCGATAATTTTCACGGCAAGCCGGTTTGGCAGCGCGCCGCCGTTGTCGTTGCGGGGCCCGTGGCCAACTTTATCCTTGCCATAGCGATCTTCGCTTGTGCCTATGGGTTCATCGGAATGCCGGTGATGGAACCAAGGATCGACAAAGTCGTTCCGGGCAGTGCCGCTGAGCGCGCCGGCATCCTGCCGGGCGATCTTGTCATCGCTGTCGACGGACATGCCATCGACAGTTTCCCGGGTCTTCAGGAAGTAATCGTGACCCGGGCCGAAGAGCGCCTTAGAATTCTGATCGATCGCTCTGGCACGCGGCTGACCCTGGAAGCGGTTCCCGCCGTGCACGAGCAACCGGACGGGTTTGGCGGCACACTTCGTTTGGGCCGCCTCGGTGTGGAACACAATCCGCAGGGCGATATTGTCTATGAGCGGCTTGGGCCCGTGGCGGCAGTCGAAAAAGGTGTTGAGAGAACCTGGTTCATCGTCTCGACCACGTTCCAATATCTGGGCAAGATGATTACGGGACACCAAAGCACGGATCAGCTTGGCGGTCCCATTGCCATGGCCAAGGTCGCGGGCGATGCGGCCTCGGTCGGCATCTTCCCATTCCTTTCCGTCATCGCGTTCCTGTCGGTTAGCATAGGGCTTATCAACCTCTTTCCCATTCCCATGCTGGATGGCGGTCACCTGGTTTACTACGGCATCGAAGCCCTGCGCGGGAAACCGCTGGGACGCAATGCCCAGGAATGGGGTTTCCGGGTCGGGTTTTCATTGATCATTCTGCTGATGGCGGTCGGCACCGGAAATGACATTGTAAGGCTGATCGCCATGGCAATCGGGGGATAACGGGAAATGGCAAGTTTCATTTGCAATCAAGAGCAAAGCAGATAAAACGGCACTCGGCGGTGGGGATTCTGGTGGGGCGGCTTTGCTAACGAAGATTGGCTTTTCAATGGTTTACCGGTTAGTTGTCGTTGGGGTGTTGGCATTCATTCTGACATCACTGGGGCCTGTCGCGGGGCCATCGGCTCTGGTTTCTATCGCCCATGCCCAAACGATCTCCAAGATCGTTGTCGAAGGCAATCAGCGGGTCGAGTCCGAAACGATCCTGGCATATATGCAGGTTTCGCCGGGCGATCCCTTTATTTCCGAGAAGATCGACGAATCGGTCAAGGCCCTGTTCCGGACCGGCCTGTTCGCGGACGTGCAGATGTTCCGGAAGGGCGACCTGCTCGTGGTCCGCGTCGAAGAAAACCCTTTGA
Organism: Aestuariivirga sp.; assembly: GCA_050728895.1. Classification (GTDB taxonomy): domain Bacteria; phylum Pseudomonadota; class Alphaproteobacteria; order Rhizobiales; family Aestuariivirgaceae; genus Aestuariivirga. The sequence goes on along the minus strand of JBOHKD010000034.1, from coordinate 6,127 downwards.
TCAACCGGGTCAACTTCGAGGGCAACAGCGAAGTCAAGGACAAGGATATCGCCAAGGAAGTGGAGCTGCGCGAGGGCACGATATTCACGCGCTCGAAGGTGCAAAGCGATGTGCAGCGTGTTATCGCGCTCTACCGGCGCAGCGGCTATTACTCGGTGAAGGTAGCACCCAAGATCATCCGCCTGCCGCAAAACCGCGTCGATCTGGTGTTTGAAATCACCGAAGGCGTGGAAACGACGGTCGAAACCGTCGATTTTGTTGGCAATACCAGTTTCAGCGACGGCGATCTCAAGAGCGTCATCGGCACGGCCGAGCATCGCTGGTGGAAATTCTTCAGCCGCAACGACACCTACGATGCCGACCGGGTCGAATATGACAAGGAACTGCTGCGGCGTTACTACCTCAAGAACGGCTTCGCCGATGTCAGGGTGGTTTCGGCTGATGCCAATTTGACGCCGAACGGAGAGCACTTCGTCATCGTCTTCACGGTGGAAGAGGGTCAGCGCTACAAGGTGGCCGATGTGGCCGTCAACGTCGGTCAGGCAACGCTTGACCCGGAGCGCCTGCGCGAAGGTGTCAAAACCGGCGTGGGCGACGACTATGATGCAAGTCTGGTGGACAAGACCGTCGAGAATCTCACCCTTGAGGCAGCCCGCCAGGGGTTTGTTTTCGCCAAGGTCGATCCACAGATCGACCGCAACGAGGGACAGAACAGCCTCAATATCTCTTACAACATCGTGGAAGGCCCGCGTACCTACATCGAACGCATCGATATCGTAGGCAATCTGCGCACGGAAGACGAAGTGATCCGGCGCGAACTGAAGCTGTTTGAGGGCGATGCCTTCAATCGCGTGCTCATCGACCGGGCGCGCCGCCGCCTCACCGGCCTCGATTTCTTCGACAAGATCGATTTCCGCGAAGATCCAGGCTCGGCTCCGGACAGGATCGTGCTGGTAGTGGCGGTGCAGGAAAAATCCACGGGTTCCATCAACTTCTCGATCGGATATTCGACAGCCGAGGCCGTTATCGGCTCGGTTTCGCTGCAAGAACGAAACTTCCTGGGCAAGGGCCAGAATGTCAAGCTCAGCACGGCGCTTAGCTTCAAGCGGCAGCAACTCGATTTCAGCTTTACCGAACCCTATTTCATGGGAATGCCGATTTCGGCCGGCATCGACCTGTTCGCGACGCGGACCGACAACACCGATGTCTCGTCTTATGAGAGCCAGCAGATAGGCGGAGCGTTGCGCACCGGCTTCAACCTCGACGAATATTCCTCGCTGGGTCTGAAATACGGCATCATCTACCGCAACATAGATGGCATCGATTCGACCAAGGCCTCGCCGACGGTCATCGCCAGCGGAGGGTCATCCCTCAAGTCTTTTGTGGGCACCACTTATACTTGGGATAATCTCGACAGTCCGGTTAAGCCAACCAATGGGTTTCGCGGTCAGATCGCGCCCGAAATCGCCGGACTGGGTGGCGATGTCTATACTGCGAGCCTCGAAGTACACGGCTGGTACTTTCTGCCGCTCTACGAGGAATCGATCGTCCTGAAGCTCGAAGGCAACGCCGGTCATATTGAATCGCTGAACGGCGATAATGTTCCGCTGCAGGACCGCTACTATAAAGGCGCCGACACATTCCGCGGCTTTGCCCAATCTGGCGTGGGGCCTCGCCAAACCGGCAATGACGGCGGCAACGACGCAATCGGCGGCCAAACCTATGCAATCGGCACGGTGGAAGTGACTTTCCCCGTCGGCTTGCCGGAGGAATGGGGGATTGAAGGTGCGGTGTTCTCCGATTTCGGCACGGTGTTCGGCGCGGCCGAGTCGACGCTCGCGGATGGCATCGGCACCTGCGCGACCGGTGATGGCACACCCTGTACCGTTTTTGACACCATAGCATTCCGCGCCGCTGTCGGCGCCGGACTTATCTGGCAGTCGCCCTTTGGCCCTTTACGCTTTGAGGCGGCCTATCCGGTGTTGAAGGCGAAATATGACGAAACCGAGTGGTTCCGCTTCTCCATCGGAACCCGCTTCTAGACGAAACCCTATCACCCGCTACAATGCGGCGGACGGTCTTGGTGGCCGTCCGCTTCATTTGGGAAATTGGCAAATGTCCGAGGAAATTGAAAAGACGGCTCTCAAGACCGCGGACATCGTGCGCATCATGAAGCTGCTTCCGCACCGGTATCCGTTTTTGCTGATCGACAAGATGATCGATCTCGACGGTGAGCAAAGCGGCACCGCCATCAAGAATGTCACCGTCAACGAGCCGTTTTTTCAGGGCCATTTTCCCGGCCATCCGGTGATGCCAGGCGTTCTTCTTGTCGAGGCCATGGCGCAGACGGCGGGCGCGCTGGTTCTCAATCATCTAGGCGACGCCCACGCCGGCAAGCTGGTGTTCTTCATGTCGATCGACAAGGCGCGCTTCCGCAAGCCGGTGGTGCCGGGGGATACGGTCCATATCCATGTGAAACTCACCAATAAGCGCCCGCCCGTATGGAAATACTGGGCCGAAGCCCGTGTGGAGGGCAAGAAAGTGGCGGAAGCAGAAATCGGCGCCATGCTGATGAACGAGCGCGCTTAAGGGCCTGCTATTTCCCGCGCTTGCTCATCGGCAAATAGTCGCGGCGCGGCTCGCCCGTATAAAGCTGGCGCGGACGGCCGATTCTCTGGCTCGGATCCTCGATCATTTCCTTCCATTGGGAAATCCAGCCGACCGTGCGGGCCAGCGCGAACAGCACGGTGAACATCGAGGTGGGGAAGCCCAGCGCCCGCAGGATGATGCCGGAATAGAAGTCGACATTCGGGTAAAGCTTGCGCTCGATGAAATAGGAATCCGATAGTGCGGCCTTTTCCAGTTCGCGAGCCACATCGAGCAGCGGATCGTCCCTGATGCCGAGTTCCGCCAGCACTTCATGGGCGGTTTTCTGCATGATCTTGGCACGCGGATCGTAGTTCTTATAGATGCGGTGGCCGAACCCCATAAGCCTTATGTGGGAGCTTTTGTCCTTTACCTTGGCGATGAAGTCGGGAACCTTGGATGGCTCGCCGATCAGGGTGAGCATTTCGAGAGCCGCTTCATTGGCGCCGCCGTGTGCCGGACCCCAGAGACAGGCAATTCCCGCCGCGATGCAGGCGAAGGGATTGGCGCCGGAGGAACCCGCCAACCGCACCGTCGAGGTCGAAGCGTTCTGCTCATGGTCGGCGTGCAGGATGAAAATCTTGTCCATGGCGCGGGCGAGCACCGGATTGACCGCATAGTCCTCGCACGGCACGGCAAAGCACATACGCAGGAAGTTGGCGGCATAGGTGAGATCGTTCTTCGGATACACGAAAGGCTGGCCGATATGATATTTGTAGGTCATGGCGGCAATCGTGGGCAGCTTGGCGATCATGCGCCGCGAGGCGATTTCGCGCTGCTTCGGATCGTTGATGTCGGTTGAGTCGTGATAGAAGGCCGATAGCGCGCCAACCACCGCCATCATAACCGCCATGGGATGGGCGTCGCGGCGAAAGCCCTGGAAGAAGCGGGCCATCTGCTCATGGATCATGGTGTGAGTGGTGATCGCATGCTCGAATTCGCGGCGCTGGGGGGGTGTGGGAAGTTCGCCGTAATAAAGCAGGTAGCAGGTCTCGATAAAGTCGCCGTGTTCGGCGAGTTGCTCGATGGGATAACCGCGATGCAACAGGATGCCCTCATCGCCATCGATATAGGTAATCTGGGATTCGCAAGACGCGGTTGAAACAAAGCCCGGATCGTAAGTGAAGACGTGGGCGTTCCCATAGAGCTTGGTGATGTCGATTACATCGGGGCCAAGAGACCCGGACTTGACGGGTATGTCCAAGGTCGCCCCACCAACTTTCAGGGTGGCCGTCTTGCCTGCGTCTGCCATGCTGGTCTCCCGCGTTACTTCGTCATACAATTGCACTGCAACAGGGAAAGGTCAAACTAGCTGACCTGATCCTTCAGCCGGGCGAGGGACTCCTCACGGCCCAAAACCTCAAGCACATCGAATATGCCCGGCGAAACCGTGGTGCCGGTGAGGGCGGCGCGAAGCGGCTGGGCGAGTTTGCCCAGCTTTAGCCCCGCGGTTTCCGCGTGAGCCTTGACCGCCGCTTCAAGTGCTGGCGCGGTCCAGCCGCCTGCCGCGATGAGAACGGGGATCAACTGCTTCAGGGATGGCGCACCGCCATCGGCAATAACCTGGCGGGCCTTGTCATCCAGGACCAGTGGCCTTGAGGCAAACAGGAATTGTGCCCCCTTCAGCAACTCCACGAGAGTCTTGGCGCGCTCCTTGAGACCGGGCAGCGCCTTCCGAAGCTTGGCTTTCATCGGCTCATCGAGCTTGGCCAGCATCTCCTTGCCGCCCTCTACATGGGGGAGGAAGCTCAGGAACTGTTCCAGCAACGCCTCATCCGGCGTATGGCGCATATAGTGGCCATTGAGGTTTTCAAGCTTGGCGAAGTCGAAGCGGGCGGGGGATTTGCCCACGTTCTCCAATCCGAACCACTCGACAAGCCGCGCGGTGGAAAAAATTTCTTCATCGCCATGGCTCCAGCCCAGCCGCGCAAGGTAATTTCGCATGGCCTCGGGCAGATAGCCCATGGCGCGGTAGGCTTCGACGCCCAAAGCTCCGTGGCGCTTCGACAGCTTGGCGCCGTCGGGACCATGGATCAACGGAATGTGGGACATCTCCGGCACGCGCCAGCCCATGGCCCGATAGATCTGGGTCTGCCGCGCCGCGTTGGTAAGGTGATCGACGCCGCGGATGATGTGGGTGACACCCATGTCGTGATCATCCACCACCACGGACAGATTGTAGGTGGGATTGCCGTCCGAGCGCAGGATGATGAGATCGTCAAGATCCTTGTTGGGGATCACGACGCGGCCCTGCACGTGATCCTCCACGACGGTTTCGCCGTCGTCGGGCGACTTGAAACGGATTACCGGTTTTACGCCCGCAGGGGCTTCACCCGGATCGCGATCCCGCCAGGTGCCATCATAACGGATAGGGCGCTTTTCGGCCTCCGCCTTGGCGCGCATGGCTTCCAGCTCCTGCGGCGAGCAATAACAGCGATAGGCCTTGCCTTGCGCCAAAAGCTGCCCGGCTATCTCGCGGTGGCGATGGGCCCGGTCATATTGCGAGACGGGTTCTCCGGCCCAATCGAGACCAAGCCACGTCAGGCCGTCGAGAATTGCGTCGACAGCGGGGGCGGTCGAGCGCTCGCGGTCGGTGTCCTCGATGCGCAGCAGCATCTTGCCGCCGTGATGGCGGGCGTAGGCCCAATTGAAGAGCGCCGTGCGCGCGCCGCCGATATGCAGATAACCGGTGGGCGAGGGGGCGAAGCGCGTGATGACGGACGATGACATGGGCGCCGTACTCTGTATATGTTTTATGAGAAAGAGCGCGGCCACGCCGCGAGCAGCGGATTAGCACAGAGCTTGCTGGGGTGTAAGGGGAGCCCATGGTTGCCGAGACATGGGGGAACACCGTCAAGGTATCGCGCAAGGCCGATCCGCGAGATTGGATCAGGGCCGCGGCGGAAGCGCAACAGGGCCGCGTCATGCTGTGGGCACCGGTGGCGCTGACCATTGGCATCTGGAGTTATTTCGGCCTTGCCAGCGAGCCCTCATGGATCTTCCTCGCGCCATTTGCAGCCGCCGGCGCGTTGCTCTTCTGGATGTCGCGCACGCGGCGGCCCCTGGCCTTGGCGGCGCTGGCCATTGCGGGTTGCGTCCTGGCCAAGGCGAAGGTGGATTTCGTGGCAGCGCCGGTATTCATGCCACCACGGCGCCACGGCTGCTCAGCGGAACCGTGGAAGACCGTTCCCCCAGCGGCCGCGGGCGGCAAATAATCATTCTCGGCCTCGACACCATCGAAGGCATGGAGCCAACCGTCAGCCCGCGCCGCTTGCGCCTGACCGGCTCCCTGAAACAGGGTGAAGCGGCAATCGGCCAGCGCATTTCCCTGAAAGCGATACTGGCGCCGCTGCCTTCGCCGGTGATGCCGGGCGGGTTCGATTACGGCCGCCAGTTATGGCTTGACGGGATCGGCGGCACGGGCCGGATCACGGGAAAAATCGAGACGCTTGGCAACAATCCGCCGTGGCCGCTCACACTC
>JBOHKD010000033.1:0-9942 GCA_050728895.1 Aestuariivirga sp. | reverse complement strand
CGCCGCGGCCGACGACAACGAGCAGCGTCTCATGTTTCGCAATATCACCGGACGCGGAAGCAAGCGTCTCTTGCACGCGGTCGGCGGCGGCGCGCATCATCTTGGGGTCGATACCCAGTTCCTTGCCGTAGTCGATCCTGAGATCGTTTTTTGCGGCATAGGTGTTGAGTACCGAAGGGATATCGTTCTTGGCATGCCCCGCCGCAAACAACATGCCGGGAACCGCCAGCACGCGCCTCACACCTGCGGCTTTCAGCCTGTCAAGGCCGTCACGGATGATGGGCGTGGCGAATTCGAGATAGCCGTATTCGACCGGATATTGCGGCAGGCGCTGCTTGAGACGGCGCGAGAGCACAGCGAATTCCGCTGCGGCTTGGCGGTCGCGGCTGCCGTGGCCGCAGAGCATTACGCCGAGTTTGTCCGCCATACTTTCTGCCTTTTCAAAGGCAGCATTGCCGGACAATCCGGCTCGGAAGGCAGCTCCGGCATTGGCCCCGCTTGGGTCGGCCGCACCGGAATCGCTCTCAGTCCCTCGATGGGAACGCTGCTGATTGCCTGTTCTAACCTTGGGCTTTGCGCGTCACAAGCCCGAATGCGGCAGATCAGAACTCGATACCGGCCTGGGCTTTCACGCCGGAGCGGAAAGGATGTTTCACCTGTTCCATTTCGGTGACGAGATCGGCCAACTCGATCAACTCTTCCTTGGCGTTGCGCCCGGTAACGATCACATGCTTGTCGGCGGGCTTGTTCTTCAACACCTCAAGCACCTCCGCTAGCGGCAGATAATCGTAGCGCAGCACAATGTTAAGCTCATCGAGCAACACCATCTTGTATGCCGGATCGGCAATTAGTTTTTTGGCTTCCTCCCATCCAGCGCGGGCATGGGCCACGTCGCGCTCGCGGTCCTGGGTCTCCCAGGTGAAACCCTCGCCCATCGCCTTAATGGTGACGAGTTCGGGAAACTTCTCGAGAATGGTGCGCTCGCCCGTTCCCCAGGCGCCCTTCACAAACTGGATGACACCAGCCTTCATGCCATGGCCAATGGACCGGAACACCATACCGAAGGCGGCGGTCGACTTGCCCTTGCCCTTGCCGGTGTGGACGATGAGCAGGCCCTTCTCGATGGTCTTGTGCGCCATAATCTTGTCGCGGGCGGCTTTCTTCTTCGCCATCTTCTCGTGGTGGCGGGCGTTGTCGTGGCCTCCATCGGTCATTGCGATAGCTCCTTCAGAAGATCATAGGCCGAATTGAGCCGCGGGCTCCAGAGTCCCCGTGTTGCAGCCTCTTCAAAGCGCTCGGCGATTTCCTTCAGCGCCGCCGGATTATTAAGTGCGATAAACCCGCGCGTTGCATCGTCGGCGAGGAAGGCATCATAGGCGAGATCGAAGTGATGGGTTTTGACCGCGCCCGTGGTGGCCGCGAAGGCGAACATGTAATCGACGGTGGCGGCGATTTCAAAAGCGCCCTTGTAGCCATGGCGCTTGACGCCAGCGATCCATTTCGGATTGACGACGCGCGAGCGCATGACGCGGCCTACTTCCTCTTCAAGCGTACGGATCACCGGGCGCTCGGGCCGCGAGTGATCGTTGTGATAGACGCGGGGGCGGGTTCCCGAAGCCTGTTCCACCGCCGCCGTCATGCCGCCTTCGAACTGGTAATAATCGTCCGAGTCCAGAAGATCATGCTCGCGGTTGTCCTGGTTGTGGATCACCGCCTCGATGCGGGCAAGCCGCCGCGTGAAGGCGCGCTCATCATTGACGCCGTTAGCCTTGGCGCCATAGGCGTAAGCGCCCCAGGTGACATAGGCCGCCGAAAGATCGGCCCTGGTGTTCCAGATTTTTCCATCGATCAGCGCCTGCAACCCCGCGCCATAGGCGCCGGGTTTGGCACCGAAAATGCGGTGGCCGGCGATGTCGCGGGCTTCGGCTGGCGAAAGGCCGGAAGCCACGAGGGCGTTGGCCTCGGCCTCTATGCGGGCGGCGATGGGGTTATCGGCCTCGTCTTCATTGAGCGCTCCCACCGCGCGCATGGCCTTGTCGAGAAGTTCGATCTGGGCCGGGAAGGCGTCGCGGAAGAAACCGGATATGCGCAAGGTCACGTCAACGCGCGGGCGGCCAAGCTTCGCCAAGGCCACAATCTCAAAGCCGGTCACGCGCCAGCTCGATGGTTCCCACAGGGGCTTGGCGCCGATCAGGGCGAGCGCCTGCGCGATGTCATCGCCGCCGGTCCGCATATTGGAGGTGCCCCAGGCGGAAAGCCCAATAGCCTTGGGATATTGGCCGGAATCCTGAAAGTGCCGGGTGAGCAGGTCTTCAGCCGATTTCTGGCCCAAATTCCAGGCCGTTGGCGTCGGCACCGTGCGATTGTCGAGGGAATAGAAGTTGCGCCCCGTTGGCAGAACGTCGAGCCGCCCACGGGTCGGAGCGCCGGAAGGCCCCGGTGCCACGAAGCGGCCAGCGAGGCCCTTGAGGAGGGATGCGATCTCGTTCGGCCCGCAGGCGCGAAGGGCGGGGCGGATGACGGAGTCGATTTGGTGCAACACCTTTTTCCCTTCTCCCTTGGGAGAAGGTGGCGCGGCACGCGCCGGATGAGGGGATAGGATGCCAGATGGTTGAGACCCGATCCCCTCACCCTCCCATTGCTTCGCAATAGGCCCCTCCCTCTCCCGCAGGGAGAGGAAAAGAAGGGATTGAGCGAACAATTCCAGCCGTTCCACCGTATCGCCGTTGGTCCGCCACGGATCGGTACTTACATTCTGCAAGGACACAGGTTTCGGCCCTGTCCACGCCTCGGCCATGGCACAGGTCAAGGGATCGAAATCGCCGAGGCCGAAATCGAAGGCCAAGGCCCGGATGAGCGATTGATCGCCGCCTTCACCGAGGCCGCGCGGCACGCGGGTGAGCGCCACCAGCAGTTCGGTTTCGAGCTGCCCTTCGGGGGACGCACCCAGAATATGCAGGCCGTCGCGTATCTGCGCTTCCTTCAAATCGCAGAGAAAAGCGTCGAGCTTCAGCAAGTCACTATCATCCTCGCCGGTGAATCCGGCATCGAGGTCGAGCTTGTTGTGGCGCGTAAGGTCTAGAATGTTCTTCTTCAACGCCGCGAGCCGGCGCCGGTCGAGGCCTGAGGCCAGATAATATTCATCGACGAGGGCTTCGAGGTCCTTGAGCGGGCCGTAGGTTTCGGCGCGCGTCAGCGGCGGCGTCAGATGATCGATAATGACCGCTCCCGTGCGGCGCTTGGCCTGCGTGCCTTCGCCCGGATCGTTGACGATGAAAGGGTAAAGTTGCGGCAACGGCCCATGAGCGATCTCGGGATAGCATTCGGCTGAAAGCGCGTTGGCCTTGCCCGGCAGCCATTCGAGATTGCCGTGCTTACCATTATGGATCAACGCATGGGCGCCGAAACGATGCCGGAGCCAGAAATAGAAAGCGAGGTAGCCATGCGGGGGCACCAGCGCCGGATCGTGATAGGTCGATTTCGGATCGATGTCGTAGCCGCGTGACGGCTGGATCGCCACGGCGGCATTGCCATAGAGCTTTGCCGCAAGGTGGAAGGCACCATCGGCAAAGGAGGGATCGCGCTCGGGTGCGCCCCAACGGGAGGTGATCTGTGTGCGGATGGTTGCGGGCAGGGTAGCGAAATGTTCGAGGTAATCGGGAACATTCAACGAAACGTCACGTTGAGAAATGGGTCCCGGCTTTCGTCGGGATGACGACAGGTGGGATATGAGTTCGTTTCCTGTCGCCGGGTAATCGTCAATCGCATATCCCGTCGCCTTCATCGCATCGAGAATCGCAACCGTGCTGGCGGGGGTGTCGTAGCCCACGCCGTTGGCGATGCGGCCCATCTTGTTGGGATAGTTGGCGAGGATAATCGCCACCTTGCGCTTCTGCGGTGCCGTGTGGCGCAGGCGCATACAGTTGGCGGCAAGATCGGCGACGAATTCGACGCGGTCCGCCACCGGCTTGTAGGTAACGATCCGGCATTGGGTCGGTTCATGCCACTGCGTATCGGCCTTAAACGAGATGGCGCGTGACATGATGCGGCCATCGAGTTCCGGCAGCACCACATTCATGGCAAGATCGCGGGGCCCAAGGCCTTGGGAACTTCCCCGCCAGCTTTCTTCCGAGGCTCCCGCGAGAACCACTTGCAGGACAGGGCAATCGAAACCCGCCAGCGGATCACCGCCACCGCCCGAGGCAACGGCGAAACCGGTGGCGTTGAGAATCACGTCGGGCGGTTTCTCCTCAAGAGTCTCGCGCACCAGCGCCGCACTCGCTTCATCCTTGAGGCTTGCAACAAAAATTGCCACGCTGCCGATGTCGCGCTTCTTCAAAGCATCGATAAGCGCGTCGATGGGCGCGGTCTGGCCGCCTTCGAGCACCGAGCGGTAGAAGATGATGGCGGCGGTGGGTTGGCCGGATGTGGCCCTGTCGCAATGGATGCCTGTCTTTGGCAGTGCCTCGGCGGGTTCAGGTGCCGCTGTGTTCAGCAGGAGGTGGTGGCAATAGGCGAGAAACCCCCTTGCATTCCGTTCGCCGCCCATGGCGAGGTAACGGTGCAGACGCCCGCAGTGGGCGGCGGCAATGGTCGAATGTGCCGTCAGTCCGGCATCGGGATTGGCATCGCCCGGCAACACCGCGAGCTTGATGTTTCGTGCCCGGGCGAGAGCCTCGATCCGATCGAGGCCGTAGCTCCAGTAGGAAGCCCCGCCCAGAAGCCGAACGACAATCAGCCTGGCATGAGCCAGCGTCTTCTCGGCATAGAGATCGACGGAAAGATTATGTTGAAGCTGCATGAGATTGGCGAGCCGAAGGCGCAAACCCCCAACCGCGTCATGGGCGCGGGCGAGAGAGGCGATTTCGCTGTCGGCGGCGGTGAGCACCACGATGTCGCCGGGGGGCTGGTTGAGGTCCACCGCCTCGGCTGCGCCATCGATGACGCCCGATGTGGTGGCGAGAAGGTGCATCAGCCCCGGAGCGAGCGTTCGATCGCGCTGCGGTCCATGGTCTTGGCGCCGATCACCACCAATTTGGTGGCGCGCGCTTCACCCGGCTTCCAGGGCCTGTCGAAATAGGCATCAAGCCGCGGGCCAACCGCCTGGATGAGGAGTCTTGAGCCCGATCCGGCAAGATCGGCGAAACCCTTGAGGCGCAGAATATCGTGGGAGGCAAGCGCTGTCTCGATTCGGCGCAACAGTGTGTCCTTGGCCACAGCCTGGCCAAGCGACACCACGAATGTGATGAAATCGTCGTGGTCGTGCTGCGTCTCGCCTTCCATTTCGTGATGCGACAAGCGGTCGCCCATGTCGTCTTCGGCGGTGGCGCCAACACCCAGAAGCGCAGCTACTTCAAGAGCGCCATGTTTTGTTGGCACGAGGCGCGTACCTTTGCGCACCCGCAGCTTCAGGCCATCGGCAAGCGCCTTGAATTCGCCATCGGCCAAAAGATCGGTCTTGTTAACGATCACCATGTCGGCGCAATTGAGCTGGTCCTCGAACAGTTCCTCGATCGGGTTCTCGTGATCGATATTAGGATCGGCGGCGCGCTGGGCCTGAACCGCCGCCTCGTCATCGGCGAAGCGGCCCTCGGCCAGAGCCTTGGCATCGACCACCGTGATGACGCCATCGACGGTGATGCGCGATTTGATCTCAGGCCAGTTGAAGGCGCGGACCAGGGGCTGGGGCAGGGCAAGCCCTGAGGTTTCGATGACGATGTGCTCAGGCGGATCGGCGCGGTTGAGGAGCTTCTTCATGGCGGGAACGAAATCATCGGCCACGGTGCAGCAGATGCAGCCATTAGAAAGCTCGATCACATCTTCGTCGCGGCAAAGGATATCGCCGCAGCCTTTGAGGATTTCGCCATCGATGCCTAAATCACCGAACTCGTTGATGACAAGGGCAATGCGGCGCCCCTCGGCGTTGCCGAGCAGATGGCGGATCAGCGTGGTCTTGCCGGCGCCCAAAAACCCGGTGATGACGGTCGCCGGAATTTTCTGCGGCGTCATGTGGCGTGGACCTGTTTGGTTATTTTGCGCAAGGCGAAACCCAAGAATACGCCGATGATAACCCAGAAGATTGCACCTGCCGCAATAGAGTTGGTCACGAAGGCAGCTTCAAGCCCCGCCGGAACGCCGGATTCATGGGTTGGCGGCTGGGGCGCGCCAATAAGATGGGGAAGGGCGATCAGCACCACCGCCGCGGCAATTGCCCAGAGTTCCCGGCGCGCGGCGATCAGGTAGAGCGCCAGTCCGGTCGCCCCGATAGTTGCCAGCCACCAAACCTTACGAGCCATAAGATCGCCCGCTGGCATGCCTGGCAATTCCGGTGGCAAACCGGCGGCCGGTGCCAGTGTCACGGCAAGAAACCCGCACAGACCCCAAATCGCGCCATTGGTTGTCGTAATAGGTATTCCTACCAGCAATGAAATCCCGGCCAGCATGGCGGCAAATCCGGCGCCGGTCAGGATCGAGGTGAGGGTGGTGGAGAGCGTACGCTGCCAGCCGTCTGCGGGCTGCCACTCCGCCGCCTCGACAGCAGGTTGTTCAGCGGTAGTCGTTTGGCTGCCTTGCACTTGTGTGGCGCTGCGGTCGTGGCTCGCGGGGGCGTTTTCGTAAACCTCCGCGGCAAGGATGAGAGGCGTCGTCCGCACATGCTGAATGGCGCCCATAATAAAACCAGCCGCTACTCCTGCAAGGAGCGCGGCGAGAAGAACTCGCCCGATCATATCAATGTTTCCTTGAGCTTAGTGGCAGGGAAAGCCGATGGCGTGGCGCGTGTCATGTGCCGCGTTATGGGCAAGGCTCATGTGCGACAGGCCCACGGTGAACATCAGCGTTGCGCCGATGAATACACAGACAAGGCCAGCGGCAATGCGCTGCGAGGCCGAAAGCTGGACGATATTGGTACGTGTGGTCATGGACACCCTCCGTGCGACCTGGTTGTTGTGGGGCAAGGCCCCGGCGTTTGCGCGGCAGGTCTCCTGACTTTGCGGGTCTTTGGTTGTGAACGGCCTTCCCGGTTGCCCAGTGGCCAATGCTGTTCAAAACCTCGCCGCTCACAGTTGCGGGGGCAGTCACGGAATTGGCCCCGAATTGGGTCGTCCACACCGTGTTCCCTGTTGGGCCCCTCAACCGTCTGGCTTCGAGGCACCGCGTTCAATCCTTTTGACAGGCGTTAGGGCGCTTCGTCAACTGGGCCGCGACGGGTTCGAGGAAAAAGCGACGCAACGGTCTTTTAACCCTATTCCCCGATGATCGGGTGTCATGAACGTCCGTAAAGCCTTTCTTGCGTCTGTGAGTACCGTGTTCCTTGCTGCATGTGTAGCTGTGTCCGGTCTGTCAGCCGCCGCCACGTTGAACGCCAATACCCAACTTGCCGCCGAGGCCTACAGGGCCCTGTCGGCGGGCGATCCGGCGGCCGCCATCGTTTCTTACTCCCAGGCCATCGAGTCGCGGGAGCTGGAGCCCGAGGTTTTGGCCAATGCGCTGTTGAACCGGGGCCTTGCTTACCAGCATCTGAACCGGCACGAACAGGCAATCGGAGACTACAGCGCCGCCATGCGCATCGACGCCATGTCGGGCAAGCTTCGGGCCATGGCGCTCTATAATCGCGGCCTTTCCTACCAGAAGCTGCGGCAGACGGCGCTGGCGATGGAAGACCTCACCGGTGCGCTTTTCCTCGATGCCGGATTCGCCCATGCATACTATGCCCGCGCCAACCTCCTGCGCGGCAACGGCCAATATATCTTCGCCCTTTCGGACTATGAGAGGGCGATCCAGTCCGGCTATCCGGAACCGGCGCGGGCCTTGTATGGCGAGTCTCTGACCCTCGATGCGCTCAACCGGCCGAAGAATGCCCGCGACGCGCTGGTCCGGGCGATTGCCGCCGATCCGAAATTCCAGCCGGCGCAGCAGCGCCTTGCGGCACTTGACGCAAATCTGGCAAGCCCCGCTGCGGTGGACGCGATTACTACCGCCTCGATTGCCTCCAGCGCTGGAGAGCAATTGCCGCAGGCCACGGCACCAGAACCTGAGTTGCTTGGTGAAACGGAAGCGGCAGTCGGCGGCGTGACCCTGGTTTCCACCGCTCGCGCCCGCAAGACCATCACCGATCGTGTGCCGCAGGAGGAAGAAACGGTTGCCGCCGTTGCTCCGCAAGAGGAAAAGATCGTCGCCATCGAGCCTGTTGCCGATGAACCCGCAAGCGAGGAAACAACATCCGCCGAAGAAACCGTGGAGGCGGAAGTCCAAGCCGCGCCTCAACTCACTGGCTGGAGCGTGCAGGTCGCCTCGGCGGTCAGCGAGGGTGCCGCATGGTCCACTTGGAAAAAGATGCAGGCCAAGCACGGCGTGCTGGATGGCAAGACGCCAATCGTGGTGCGCGCCGATCTCGGAGCCAAGGGCACATTCTACCGCGTCCGTCTCACGGGTTACGATAACCAGGGAGATGCAAAGAGCGCCTGCTCGCAGCTCAAGTCCAAGGGTGTGAGCTGTTTCATCAGCAAGGCAAGTTCCTGAGCGCTGGCCACAATCGTTAAGAAGCGATTGAATAATTTAAGTTTGGGTTGACGTTGCATTGATAAGATTGCCCCCACGTTAGGTCGGTTGCGGGGGCAGAATGCTGGCTGATTATCAGCGCCTGATGCTGTCGAGTCGGCATCGGGATATTGACGCGATTGCCGGTCAGGCCACGACCGAAGGTGTCGAGAGCGATATCGCCCACGCCTTTTCACGGGCCCAGTTCAGTCTTGCGGCGGAACTTCTTGGCTGGATTCATGCCCAGGCCCCGGTGTTCTTCGAGGAACTGGTGATCGATGTGCTCCTCGCCATGGGTTATGGCGGAAGACGCCGCGATCTTTCCCGGAGGCTGGGCCGCAGCGGCGACGGCGGCGTCGACGGTCTCATTTCCATGGATGAGTTGGGGCTCGATCTCATTTACCTCCAGGCCAAGCTGTTGAAGCCTGGAAGTGCCGTGCCGGTGTCGGATGTGCGCGACTTCGCCGGAAGCCTCGATGCCCATCATGCGAGCAAGGGCATTTTCGTCGCCACCAGTCACTTTTCCGTGGCCTCGGTGAGTTTCTGCCAAAAAATCTCGCGCCGCGTCGTGCTGGTGGACGGGACGAAACTCATCGAGTTGATGATCCGGCACAATGTCGGGGTCAGGGTGCACCAGTCCTATCAGATCAAGCGGATCGATCCGGACTATTTTCGTCCTGGGCCGCGCGGGGACGCAGGCGCGAGATGATCTCGGTTTCGATCCAGCCGCGAAGGAAGGTCGCGGCGCGCACCGCCGCCGTGTCTGGAGCATCCATGGCGGCAATCATCTCGCAGATGACCGCGAAGGAAATACCGTCTTGCGCGGCGTCCAGCGCCATGGCTTCCTCAGCTCCCAGCATGCGGAAGCGCGACGCCGAGCCTTGGCGCCACACCAGGATTTCCTGATCGGCATCCAGCATGATGGGGTGAGGTGGAAGTTCATCGCAGCGCAAGCTCGCCCAAAGGCTGGTAACATTGGTTCGGACCTTGAAGCGCCGCACCGATGGAGAGATATCGAAACCCATGGCTCCGAATTGAGCGGGATCGAGAGCGGCAAGCTCGTTCATGGTGACGACGGCAGCGTCGATGGAGTCGAAGGCTTCGTTGAGGGCGCGTTCGAGTTCCGCCAGTTCGCCGAGCTCGGGTTTGCGCGAGTAGGCCGGGTTGGCGCGCAGAAAATCGGCAAGGTGGTGCGAATACCAGCGGGCGTTGGGATTGCCGGAGCGGTGCTTGGCGATATAAGCATGGGCAAGGGCGGTAAATTTCGTTTCGCCCATGTAGCACTTGAGCTTTGGATGATCGTTGGCAAGGAAGTGCGTAAGTGGTTGTGTAATGTTCATGGCGGGTGTCTTTCGACCATATGCCAGTCATTACAATTTCCATGCTCACCTGCTAATCACATTG
>JBOHKD010000032.1:0-10225 GCA_050728895.1 Aestuariivirga sp. | reverse complement strand
GCATCTGGGTCATCACGACATTGCCCTGGGCGTCCTCGATGCGGAGCCACACCGGCGCCTTGGCCTTGAGAACCAAGCGGGTGCTGCCATTGCTGGTGCCGAATTCCCGGCCGTCCCCGGTCAGAGCCATGTCATCGGCGGTGGCAATCTGGCGTTCCTGGCCGGAGACGGGCTGTTTGGCGATATTCTTCTCGATGAGTTCCGTCAGGCCGTCCAGATCGGTGCCGGCCCATGCATCGGGATCGGAGGCTTGCGCCGCCTGCCGGCCGTCGCCTGGCATGGGTTCCTCGGTCACTTTGACCAAAGCTTCCTCGGCACCGGTGGTGGCGGTCGGCATGGGATCGATGGGCTGGGCTTCGGCTGACTGTTCCGTGGCGCGGGGTTCTTCGCTTCCCGGTATCATCATCCAGCTGGCACCCGCGAACAGGAACATGGCGCCCGCCAAGGAGGCCACAAACCCGCCCGAACCGCCGGGGATGGCCGAAAGCTTGAAATTGAATCTGGGGAAGGCCGGAAGCTTGCCGAACCGCAGGACCTTGGCGCTCGACAGCGGTGCCGGGTTGGCGGGATGCCGGGTTGCGGGCGCCACGGCGGGCCGCGGCAAAAAATGCATATAGTGGCGCACCAGCGGCTCGGGATCGAAACCCAGATACTGGGCATAGATGCCGATCATCTCAAGAGCTTCCAGGCGCCGCGGCATGCGGGTCATGTCGCCGAATTCGATGGCCTCGATATGATAGGGATGAATCCCCGTGGCTTCGCCCGCGTCCTCCAGGCTTTCCGCCCGCCGTTCGCGCTCGCGCTGCAGGAACCAGCCGGCCTCGGCGGCGGGATCGGTTTCGCCATCGGGTTTTTCCCGGAAGAAATCCCCGGTTTCGCTCAAGGTTTCGCCACTGCCATAAAGTCCGCTCATCGCCATACTCTCACACTACCGGCCATTAACCGTCTGCTAACGGATTTATTCCCGAAACAATGACGGAGAATGGTTAGCGCGAGGCTAACGAGGCGAGATTTGAAGCATGTTCCGCCAAAGTGTACGCACTTTGGCGAAAAGAACATGCTCCAACGATTAAACTGGCGCATTTTCTTGTCCGGAAAGTGGAATCCACTTTCCGGGAGAATGCGCTAGAGAACCACGCCGTTGCGCTGGGCGAATTCGAGGAGTTCGGCCCGGATCGAATGCAGCGAACTCTGGAGCAAGGGCTCCATGAAAGCCCAGAGCTTGGCCCGGTCGAGCGACATGATCATCGCCTTGACCGGACCTATGGCCGAGGGCACCATGGAAATCGAGGTAAGTCCAATGCCGACGAGACCCATGGCTTCCAGCGCCCTGCCGCCAAGTTCGCCGCACAGGGTCAGGGGCTTGCCATGCTGGGCCGCCTTCTCGACGATCTGCCGCATGGCGCCAAGCGCTGACGGGCTTAGCGCGTCGTAACGGCCCTGGAGCTTCGGATTGCCGCGGTCGGAGGCGAAGAGAAACTGCACCAAATCGTTGGAGCCGATCGATGCGAAGTCGACCATGGGGAGGAGCTGGTCAAGCTGCCAGATAAGCGAGGGAACCTCGATCATCACACCCAGCTTGAGAGGGGATGGTAATGAGTGGCCGTGTCGGGTGAGATAATCCTTTTCGGTCTCCACGGCCTCGCGGGTCAGGCGATATTCTTCGACGTCGGCAATCATCGGGAACATGATTTTCATGGGCGTGCCGGCGCCCGCCATCAGGAGCGCCCGGATCTGCAAACGCAGCAACGCCGGCCGGCCAAGCGACATGCGGATCGAGCGCCAGCCCATCGCCGGATTCTCTTCCTTCGGCTGGCGCAGATAGGGCAGCATCTTGTCTGCCCCGATGTCGAGGGTTCGGAACACCACCGGCTTGCCCTTGGCTTCGGCGATGATCGTCGAATAGTGGCGGATTTGCACGGCAAGCCGGGGAAAGCGTTGCGCCATCATGAAATGCAGTTCGGTGCGATAGAGACCGATGCCGTCAGCACCTGAATCATGCAAGTGCGGCAAATCGACGATAAGGCCCGCATTGACATTAAGTTCGATTTTAACGCCGTCCTTGCTGATCGACGGCAGGTCGCGCAGCATGGCGTATTGGGCCTGCCGGCGTGCATAGAAGCGTACTTTCTCGGCATAGGCTTTCTGCAGGTCGGCCGAGGGACGCACGAAGACGTCGCCGGTGCCGCCGTCGATGACGATCGGGCTGCCGGTATCGATGAGATCGATCAATCCCGCCGCCTGGCCGATGGCGGGTATGCCAAGTGCCCGGGCGACGATCGCCACATGGCTGGTCTTGCCGCCTTCCTCGAGGATGACGCCGCGCAGCTTGGCGCGGTCATAATCCAGAAGTTCGGCCGGACCCATGTTGCGGGCCACGACGATGGCGTTCTGCGGCAGGCTGCCCCGCGAAGCGGTGGCGATGCCGCCGCTGAGAATGCGCATAAGCCGGTTCGACAAATCTTCGAGATCGTGCATCCGGTCGCGCAAGTACGGATCGGGAGTGCGCATCATCCGGGCGCGGTTGTCGCCGTGCACGCGCTCGACGGCTGCTTCCGCGGTTAACCCTGTGTCGATTGCCTCGCGCAGGCGGTTCACCCAACCCTTGTCATGGGCGAACATGCGGATGGTTTCCAGCACATCGGAATATTCGCTCGCCCGGTGGGCGCCCGAGCCATCCACCAGTTCATCGACATGGGCGCGCAAATGGGCGACCGCGTCCTCAAGGCGCTGTCTTTCCTTGGGGATGCTTTCGGCGATCAAATTCTCGATGAGGAGGCGCGGCTCATGCAGCACCGCATGACCCAGCGCCACGCCTTCGGCCAGGCTGTCGCCGCGCAGATGATGGCTGCGGAGATGGGCGACGTCGGCGGCGACTTCGATCGCCACCTCCCGAAGTTCGCCCGACGCCATGACCTCGGCCAGCACCATGGCCGTGGTCTGGAGGGCTTCTTCCTCTTCCTCGGAATAGTGACGCCGGGTGCGGTTTTGCACCACCAGGACGCCGATAACGGTGCCCGCGCGCATGATCGGCACACCGAGGAAGGAATTGTAAATTTCTTCGCCGGTCTCGGGCAAATATTTGAACGAGGGATGGCTGCGGGCGTCGGCCAAATTGAGGTTGATCGCCTGTTCGGCGATGGTGCCGACGAGACCTTCGCCGGTCTTCAGTTTCGATTTATGGACGGCCTCGCGCTTCAGGCCCTCGGTGGCATAAAGTTCCAGCACATTGCCGGGGCGCATCACATAGATGGAGCAGACCTCGGCAACCATGTTGCCGGCGATCACCGCGACAATCTTGTCGAGGCGCTTCTGCGAGGTGACCGGCTCCGCCATGACCTCGCGGAGCCGCCGGAGCAGGACACGCGGGCCAAGGGCGGAAGTAGCCATCAGTCCGTGTCCTCGCGCCCAGGTTTTACAATATGATGGCGGAAGGGATGCATGGCTTTAATGCTTGCCTTCCAGTCCGTAGGCGGTGTGGAGTGCCCGCACCGCGAGTTCCGTATAGGCTTCGTCGATCAACACGCTGATCTTGATTTCCGACGTGGCTATGGCCTGAATATTGATGCCCTTTTCGGCCAGCGCCCGGAACATCTTCGCCGCCACCCCGGCGTGGCTCCGCATACCGATGCCGACGACCGAGACCTTGGCGACATCGGCCGAGTGCGTCAGTTCCATGAAACCCAGCTTCTCCTTGACGCCGTTTAAAACCTCGATGGCCTTGCGCAAATCCTTGCGCGCCACGGTGAAGGTCACGTTGGCATTGGCGCCGTCGCTTGAGACGTTCTGCACGATCATGTCGACGCTGATGCCAGCCTCGGCCAAAGCGCCGAAAATCGCCGCCGAAACGCCGGGCTGATCCTTGACCTTGCGGATCGAGACCTTGGCCTCATCGCGCGAATAGGCAATTCCACTTACGACATGCTGTTCCACGATACGTTCCTCATCGCAAACGAGTGTTCCGGGGCCCGTGCCATCGGGCTTGTTCTGGTCAGGCGAATCGGGCTCCTCGAAACTCGAGCGCACCTGCAAGGGTACTTTGTAAACCATGGCCAATTCAACCGACCTGGTTTGCAGCACCTTGGCGCCGAGCGAGGCTTGTTCCAGCATCTCTTCATAGGAGATGCGGTCGAGCTTGCGGGCACCCGTTACAATGCGGGGGTCGGCGGTATAAACGCCATCGACATCGGTATAAATATCGCAAGCGGCATCGAGCGAGGCGGCAATGGCCACCGCTGAAGTATCAGTGCCGCCGCGCCCCAGCGTGGTGATGCGCTTGTCGGGCCCAATGCCCTGAAAGCCGGCGATCACCGCCACCTGGCCCTGTTCCATGCGCTTGGCGATCTCGGCCGCATCGATTTCCGCGATGCGTGAGGCGCCATGGACGCCATCGGTCTTGAGCGGAATCTGCCAGCCCGCCCATGAGCGGGCGGGAATTCCGGCATCCTGCAAAACAATAGCGAGAAGGCCCGCCGTCACCTGTTCGCCGGAAGCCAGGATGGCGTCATATTCCCGCGCATCGTGAACGGGGGCTGCCTCCCGGCACCAGTTAATCAACTGGTCGGTGGTTCCCGCCATGGCGGAGACCACGACCACCACATGGTGGCCGGCCTTGACCTCGCGCTCCACATGGCGGGCGACGTTGCGGATGCGCTCGACATCGGCAACGGAAGTTCCGCCAAATTTCATGACCAGACGGCCCATCGGCCAAACCTTTCGTAACCCGCGGGCTCGCGGCCAATATCGTTCTGTTAAACTCCGGATTGCGGCGCGCGCGTACTCATAGATGAGGGCCCCGGACTATGCAATATTGTGACGGAAAAAAGGGAAACCGGACGTGAACGCAGCCTTAAGCCTCGATCCTTCGGAAGTCGAAAAATTCTCGAAGATGGCCGCCGAATGGTGGAATCCCAAGGGCAAATTCGGGGTGCTGCATGTCTTCAACCCGGTTCGCCTGCAATATATCAAGGAGCAGGTGTGCGCCCGTTTCGGCCGCGATCCCTTCGACCGGCGGCCTTTCGCGGGGCTTCGCTTTCTCGATATCGGCTGCGGCGGCGGCCTTCTGACCGAACCCATGGCGAGGCTTGGAGCGGAAATCGTGGGCGTCGATCCATCGGAGAAAAACATTAAAACCGCGCGTGTCCACGCCGAAGAGCAGGAACTTGCCATCGACTACCGGACAGGCACGGCAGAGGAGCTCGAAGCGGCGGGCGAGGTTTTCGATGTGATCCTAAACATGGAAGTGATCGAGCATGTCACCGACCCCCAAGCCTTCACCCGCGTTTGCGCGGCGATGCTGAAACCGCAAGGATTGATGTTTGTCGCCACCATCAATCGCACCCTCAAGGCTTTCGGGCTTGCCATCATCGGCGCGGAATATGTGCTGGGCTGGCTCCCCAAGGGCACGCATCAGTGGGAAAAGTTCATTACCCCCGAAGAGCTCAAAGGCTGGCTCGGCGAGAATGGCGTGGCGGTGAAGGACGAAACCGGCGTCACCTACAGCCCGTTCCGGAATGAGTGGCGCAAATCCAGGGACATGGATGTGAATTACATGCTGGTGGGGGTGAAGCAGCCGGCCGAAAAGCGATGATTCAATCGGAATCTTTCCGATCCTGCACGAGGTCGCGGAGTTCCCTCGCGCCGTGTACGATGCGCACGGCTTCGACACCGGCTACTTGCGCGCGATAGAGGATGAGGTGATTGCCTTCGACGAGAAACCTGACACCTTTGCCGATTTCGGGCCGCGATGCGCCGCGTTCGGGAAAATCGGCCAGTGAGTCGATGCGCTCATTCAGGCGATCAAGAAATCGGTCGGCATTGGCCGGACTGTCCGCCGCGATGGCGAACCAGATGTCGATCAAGTCCTCTTCCGCCCGCGCCGAAAGCCTGACGCGGAAGCGTTTCATCAGGCGGGTTGTTTGCGAGTTTCAAAGCGGTGGCGGGCCTCGGCCTTGATCTCGTCCATCGAGCCGAAGCGGCCGGGACCGCTATCCAAGCCTTGCCGCCAAAGGCGCTTGAGTTCCTTGACCGCAATGGCTTTGCGCTGCTGCTTGTCAGTCCAGTCGCGGAGCGCCTCGCGGATTACTTCGCTCGTCGAGGCGTAAGTGCCCCCCTCAACGGCTTCCTTGATCCGCCCGATCATTTCGGATGGCAGCGCAATACTGATTTTTTCGACATTGGCCATGACGAGACCTCCAAACCCATGGTAGCAAAAATTGCTACCGGAGTAAATCAGTTACCCTTAAGCAAGGCCCTAAGCTGGGTTTCGGGATCGATAAGCGCTGCCTCATCAGGTTTTGCCTGCTTGCCGATCAGCAATTCGAGCATCTTGATATCGCGAACGATGCTGTTGCCGCGGCCTATGCCGCTGGCGCCAACCAGCGTGCCATCAGCCTTGAGGTGGCAGAGAATGAAAGCGCCGTCCTTGAGGGTGCGCGTTACGATGCGGGTGCCATCTTCGGGAACGCCGGCTATCTGCAGGTTGAGATCGTATTGGTCCGACCAGAACCACGGCACCGCCTCGAAGCGCTTATTCCCGCCGGCCATATTTTCCGCCGCAACTGCGGCCTGGTCCGTGGCGCTCCGCCAGGCTTCAAGGCGCATGCGGCGTCCGCCAAACACGGGATGGGGAAAGGAACAGCAATCGCCCACGGCATAGATGTGCGGATCGCTGGTGCGCATGCGATCATCGCAGGCAATGCCATTATCCATGGCAAGGCCTGAGGCTTCCCCGAGGCTCACAGCGGGTGCCGCGCCAATCCCCGCGATGAGAATGCCCGCTTCGATGCGGCGGCCATCCTCAAGGATGACGGCATCGGCCTCTATGCCCGCGACTTTCGCGTTCGGAATAATCGTCACACCGGCTTGCCGATGGCGGGCCGCGACGACATCGGCAATCGCTTCCGGAACGCCCCGCAGCAGAATGCGCGGCAAGGCCTCTATCACCGTTACCTTGCAGCCGCGCTTGGCGGCGCTCGATGCAAGTTCGAGCCCGATGAAGCCGCCCCCGATGATGACGATTGTGGCGCCGGGGACGAACACGGCGCGAAGTGCCAGCGTATCGGCAAAGTCGCGCAGCAGCATGGCGCGTTCGGCGCCGGGGATTGACAGTTGGCGCGGCTTGGCGCCGGTGGCGATGAGCAGCTTGGCGTAGGCAACTCGCCGGCCATCCAGGAGACCGGCCTCACGCTTCGCGCGGTCGATGGCCACCACGGGCGATCCCCCGATCCAGGTGGCGCCCAAGGACTTGATTGTATCTTCGTCGAGCAACAGGACCGGCGTTGGCTCGCTTTCGCTGGTGATCGAAGCCTTGGAGAGGGGTGGACGATCATAAGGCGGCAAGGCCTCTTCGCCGATGAGGGTGATCGCTCCCTGCCAGCCATGTTCGCGCAGGCCTATTACCGCGCGGGCGCCCGCCTTGCCCGCACCCACGATCACCATCCCCGGTTCAAACATGAGTCCCCTGATATCGGACCGTCAACTTGCTATTATGCGGCGTACCAACCCGATTCCCGTGTCCGGCGCAAGAGACCGGAATCATCTCGCGATAGGCTCCATGAAGGAAATCGATCTTTATCTACCGGTCAAACGCTTCCTCGAGGCGCAGGGTTACGAGGTGAAGGCCGAAGTTCATGGTTGCGATGTGACCGCAGTCAGGGGCGATGAGACTCCGGTCATCGTCGAACTCAAGATGGGCTTCAGTCTGCAATTGCTGTTGCAAGGGATCGACCGGCAGATGGTGACCGATGCCGTCTATCTCGCCGTTGCCGAACCGAAACGGAGCCTGCGCACCGATCTCGTGAGGTTGTGCCGCCGCCTTGGCCTCGGCCTCATTGTGGTGCGCGGCGACAGCGTGGAAGCAGTGGCCGACCCCGCGCCCTACACGCCACGGCGGAATGCAAAACGCAAGGCACTGCTGCTGAAAGAATTTGCCCGGCGCGTGGGCGATCCCAATTCCGGCGGCAGTACACGGCAGCCGCTGATGACCGCCTATCGCCAGGATGCGCTGCGTTGTGCCCGCTGCATAGCCGACCACGGACCATCGAAAGTCGCCCATATCCGCAAGACCACCAGGGTTGACCGCAGCGGCACAATCCTGCTCAGCGATGTTTATGGCTGGTTCCAGCGCGAAACCCGGGGCATCTATGGATTGTCGGCGAAGGGCCAGGCGGCGCTGACGGAATTCGGAGGCGCGCTGCGGCTTCTTTAGCGCGGCAGCCATGACTGAACTCCCCCTTTCGCATCGCGTCAAAATCTCTATAACGGCGCCCAACCTTGGACAGGGCCGCATAAACCGGAGTATGCCATGAAGGTACGTGTCGCAATCAACGGATTTGGCCGCATTGGCCGCAATATCGTCCGCGCCATTTTTGAATCGGGCCGCAAGGACATCGACGTCGTTGCCGTCAACGATCTGGGACCGGTCGAGACCAATGCCCATCTGCTGCGTTACGACTCCGTGCATGGCCGCTTTCCCCACGAGGTGCGCGTCGAAGGAGACTCGATCCGCATCGGCGCCGAAAAATTCAAGGTTACCGCGATCAAGGATCCGGCACTCCTGCCGTGGAAGGACATGAGCGTTGACATAGCGCTCGAATGCACCGGCCTGTTCACCGCGAAAGACAAGGCCTCGGCACATCTCACGGCAGGGGCCAAGCGCGTGCTGATCTCGGCGCCGGGAGAGAACTCGGACCTGACCGTGGTCTATGGCGTTAACCACGACAAGCTGACGAAGGATCACATCGTCGTCTCGAATGCCTCCTGTACCACCAATTGTCTCGTGCCCGTCGTCAAGGTGCTGCACGACGCCATCGGCATCGGCCACGGCTTCATGACCACGATCCATTCTTACACCGGCGACCAGCCCACCCTCGACACCATGCACAAGGATCTGTACCGGGCCCGCGCCGCCGCAATGTCGATGATCCCAACCTCGACGGGCGCGGCCAAAGCCGTGGGCCTCGTGCTGCCGGAACTCAAGGGCAAACTCGACGGCGTTTCCATCCGCGTGCCGACACCGAACGTCTCGGTGGTCGACTTCAAGTTCGTCGCCAAACGGAAAACGTCGGTGGAGGAAGTGAATGCCGCCATCAAGACCGCCGCCGATGGCAAACTCAAGGGCATCCTTGGCTACACCAACGAGCCCAATGTTTCGATTGACTTCAACCACAATCCCAACTCGTCCACCTTTCATATGGATCAGACCAAGGTGATGGAGGGAACCTTTGTGCGCATTCTCGCGTGGTATGACAATGAATGGGGTTTTTCCAATCGCATGGGCGATGTCGCAGTTGCCATGGGCAAGCTGCTCTGAATCATGGCACGCCCGCTGCTGATTTCTCCATCCATTCTTTCGGCCGACTTTGCGCGGCTCGGCGAGGAGGTCAAGGCCATCGACGCTGGCGGCGCCGACTGGGTCCATATCGACGTGATGGACGGGCATTTCGTTCCCAATATTTCATATGGGGCGACCGTCATGCAGTCCGTCCGAACGGCGGCGAAAAAACCATTCGATGTGCATTTGATGATCGAACGTCCCGAAAACTACCTTGAAATGTTCGCCCAAGCGGGCGCCGACGGGATTACCGTTCATGCCGAAGCAGGGGTCCATCTCGACCGCCTGTTGCAAGCGATCAGAGGGCTTGGCAAGCGGGCGGGGGTCGCGCTTAACCCAGCGACACCGGCTTCGGCCATCGCTCACGTCCTCGACCGGCTCGATCTGGTGCTGGTGATGACGGTCAACCCCGGCTTTGCCGGACAGGCGTTCATTCCGGCCATGACGAGCAAGATTTCCGAAGTCCGCGATATGATCCGGGGACGGAACATCGATATCGAGGTCGATGGCGGCATCACCGCCGAAACAGCGCCGCTAGCCGTCCGCGCCGGGGCCAACGTACTGGTCGCCGGTTCCGCCGTGTTCAAGGGCAAGGATTACGCGGCGAACATCAAGGCGATCCGCGCCGCAGCCACGAGTGTTGCGGCCTAAGGCTTCTTCTCCACCCACTCGATGAGGGATGTCAGCCAGTTGGCGAGGTGCTTTCGCGTTTCCTCGTCGGTGAGATCGCCCTTTGCGTCGAATTTTACCTCATTGTGATTCACGAACACCTCGGGCTTTGGCATGACGATGGCCTGCAGGGCCTGGAGGTTTTGGCGCAGATGATACTGGCTGCGGCCCGTGCCGTGAAAGGCGCCCGCACCTGCGCCCACAAGACCCATACGCTTCCAG
>JBOHKD010000031.1:0-10279 GCA_050728895.1 Aestuariivirga sp. | reverse complement strand
ATGTAAACACAACAGAAAAACGTTGTCAAGTGGTCATTTATTGATCAAAATATAAAATATGTTGGCAAGTTGGTCAAATTCTCTGCAACCATGTCATGATGTCACCATGAGCAAGTCGAGCCTCCGCCTCAACAAATCCGACCGTCAGGCCCGCATCGTCGCGGAGTTGCGCGCAACGCCAACGCTTCGCGTGAACGAACTAGGGGGGCTGCTCGACGTGTCAACCGAAACGGTGCGGCGCGATTTGGCCGAACTCGACGAGCGCGGCCTCATCTACCGCACCTATGGCGGCGCCATGCGGCCCGTCAGTTTCGAGCCTGCCCTCGCCGAGCGCGAGGCATTGATGGTTGCCGAACGTGAACGGATTGCAGCCGCCGCGGTAAAGCTGGTGGAATCCAACGACATCCTGATGATTGGCGGCGGCGCCACGACGCTTCACTTCGCGCGTCGGCTCGCCGCCGAACTCAACCATGTCACGATCATCACCCACGCATTTTCCGTTGCCATGGCTCTGGCCACCAACCCCTTGCACAAAGTGCTGATGCTGCCCGGGCAATATGATGGACGCGAGGGCCTCATCCATGGACCGGACACCATCGACGCCTTGCAGCGCTTCCGCGCCAACAAGGCGTTCCTCGGCGCCAGCGGCCTCACGGCGGAAGGGCCGAGCGATGCGGGCGTCGGTCCGGGCCTTGTCTATGGCGCCATGATGCGCCGCGCCGCACGGGCCATCATCCTCGCGGATCATTCAAAGTTCAACCAGCCCTCGCTCTCCGTCTATGGCTCATGGTCGGCCTCCACCACATTGGTCTCCGACACGGCCCCGGAAGGGGAGCTTGCGGCCGCAATCGCATCGGCCCATGCGGGATTTCGTCCGGCATGAACAAGACATGCCGCGCGAGTACAGATCAGACATTTTGTAAATCCGTCCTACTCTATTTCATTGTGTTGGGAGAAAATGGTGGGCGGTACAAGGATCGAACTTGTGACCCCTACGATGTCAACGTAGTGCTCTACCGCTGAGCTAACCGCCCACACTCAAAAACCGGAGCCCGTATAAGGGCAAGATGGGCCAGGTGCAAGCCGCTCTCAAGCCGCCATCATGCGATCGACTTCGGCGACGAGATCGCGCAGATGGAAAGGCTTCGACAGCACCTTGGCATCCTTGGGGGCTTTGGAATCCGGATGCAGCGCCACGGCGGCAAAGCCGGTGATGAACATGATCTTGAGCGAGGGATCGAGTTCGGCGGCGCGTCTGGCTAGTTCAATGCCGTCCATCTCGGGCATGACGATATCGGTGAGCAGCAGATCGAAGGTTGTTTGCTTGATTTCCTCGAAGGCGCTCGCCCCCTCGGCAAAAGCCGTGACCTGATGGCCCGCCTTTTCCAGGGCTTTCACGAGGAAGCGCCGCATGTCATTGTCGTCTTCTGCCAGGATGATCTTTGCCATGGTGGTTGCGGGCTTCATACTAGGCGCTTTCCCCGGGGTTTGCGAACTGGCGGCCTTCCTTCATGTCTTATTAGGTGGAAGGAGTAAATGGCCCGTGAACCTTGGGACCTGTGGACAGTTGCCGGCCGCTGATGGATAGTAGGCATCTTATGTGAGAGACGGCAAGGATTTATGGCGGATCACGCCCTGGCGAAGCCCTTCGATATCCTGGCACCGGCGGTGTGGTCGGCGCCCGTCGTCTTCAATTCTCCCCACAGCGGGCGCTGCTATGGCAAGGATTTCCTGCGTCTCAGCCGGCTCAGCCCCACGGCGCTCCGCAAATCGGAGGATTGCTATGTCGATGAATTGTTCATGGGCTGCCTCGATCATGGCGCGCCCATGCTGCGTGCCCATGCGCCCCGCAGTTATATCGATCTCAACCGCGAACCCTATGAACTCGATCCGCGCATGTTTCTGGGCGAACTTCCGGGCTATGCGAATACCACCTCATCCCGGGTCGCGGGAGGACTGGGCACAATCCCGCGCGTCGTGGCGGAAGGCGAGGAAATCTACCGTGGGCGCCTCCCCTTCGCCGAAGCCTTGTCGCGCATCGAGCGCATCTATCTGCCCTATCACCGCACGCTTTCCGCACTCGTAAAGGAAGTTCAGAAGACCAACGGCGCGATGCTGCTAATCGATTGCCATTCAATGCCATCAAGTGCCTTGAACCATGTGGCACCGGCCATCGATATCGTGCTGGGAGACCGGTTCGGCGTCTCCTGCGATGAAACGGTGACTTCTCTCGTCGAGAAGCACCTGGCCGCCCAGGGCTTGCGCGTCCTGCGCAACAAACCCTATGCCGGCGGCTTCATCACCTGCAGCCACGGCGCACCCCTTCATGGCCGCCATGCGCTGCAGATCGAAATCAACCGCGCCCTCTATTTGAACGAAACCACGCTGGAGAAAACCCACGGGTTTGTGGCCTTACAGCAAACCCTGACATCGGTGATCGGGAAATTACTGGCCGAGGTGGAAGCGAGGTTCACTCCCGCAAGACTTGCGGCGGAATAAAAAAGGGCCGATGCACCAAGGTGAACCGGCCCAAGTCAGGGGAGGAAATGCCCAAGAAGGGCCGTGAGGCATCGCTGCCTCACAGGGGTTATTTGGCAGTGCAACATGGCAGGTTCAAGACCATTCTGAGAATTCCTGGGAATGGCCGTTTTTCAGGCACTGCGGCTTCCCGTACAACTAATTGATAATATAAATAAAATATGGAAATTCTGAATGCCTCATAATGCCATGCAAATTTCGCATATCGCACCGCACAAAGAGTGGCGCTTGAGTGTTCCGGTTGTGTCCTTTAGGTAGCAGCCATGCGAACCCCCGATTGGCCAGATCTCACGCGCTTTGCGATTGCGCTGGCCAAGGCTGCGGCGGTTGAAATCCTTCCCCATTTTCGAACGAACACCGAAGTAGGCGTGAAAGCCGGACCCGTCTGGGATCCCGTCACCGAAGGTGACCGGGCGGGCGAGCAGGCGATTCGCAAGATGATCGAAGAGCGGTTTCCCGAGCACGGCATCCACGGCGAGGAATATGGCATCAAGGAAAGCCGCTCCGGCTTCACCTGGATTCTCGATCCGGTGGATGGCACGAGATCGTTTCTCTGCGGCATGCCCACCTGGGCAACTCTCATCGGCCTGAGCTTTGAGGGCAAGCCCGTGGTGGGGCTGATGAACCAGCCCTTCGTCGGCGACATGTTCTACGGCAATCCGGAAGGCGCCTGGCTCGACCATCGAGGGACCCGCCGGGAAATTCGCACAAGGAAGGGCATCGGCCTTTCCGCCGCCACCATCGGTACTACCGCACTCGAACTCTATCGTTCAACGAGCGGCCGCTCCGCCTTCGAACGCTTGCGCCAAAAGGCCCAACTCACCCGCTATAGTGGTGATGCCTATTTCTTCGCCCTGATGGCGGCGGGCCATATGGATATCGCCATGGATGCCGAACTCCAAGCCTACGATATCGTACCTCTCCTTCCCATCATCGCGGGCGCCGGCGGCGTCTATGCCGAATGGACGGGCGGCGATGCGGCAAAGGGCGGCAACATCATTGCCGCGGGCTCACAAGCTCTCCTCGATGAGGCGCTGGCCGTGATGCGCGGCTGAAATTCAATCGTCCCGGTAGACGCGCTCGCGGCGCTCGTGGCGTTCCTGGGCTTCGATCGACAGCGTGGCGATGGGGCGGGCGTCGAGCCGTTTCAGGCTGATGGGCTCGCCGGTTTCCTCGCAATATCCATAGGAGCCGTCGTCGATCCGTTTGAGCGCCGCGTCGATCTTGGCGATCAGCTTGCGCTGCCGGTCCCTTGTGCGCAGTTCAAGCGCACGATCGGTTTCCGAGGAAGCCCGATCGGCGAGATCGGGGAGGACGTGGTTTTCCTCCTGCAAATGCGCGATGGTTTCCTTGCTTTCCTTGAGAATGTCTTCTTTCCATGCCAGCAGCTTGGCGCGGAAGTATTCGCGTTGCCGCTCTTTCATAAAGGGCTCGTCGTCCGCGGGTTTGTAGTCTTCGTCGACTTCTACAGCCATCGTTAACTCTCTTTAACCCTCTCGTGGCGCGGGCTTATAGCGGCCCCGCTCCGCTGCGGCAATAGCCGGCGATGATGCCGTCAAGCTCTGAAAATTCTCTTAGTACGGGAGCTGGGGCGGGAGGGTTTTATCTCGTCGAACCGGTCGCGCAATTGCATCCACCAATAGCTAGCCTGCACGGCAGCCCGCCCGAAAGGCCCGCCCAGCCACTGCGGCGCGAAGAGCACGAACCTCCGGTATTCATCGTCGCCGTCGACGATGGCGCGCGCCAAAAGAATACCGGCCATAGCGGTGGTGTTCATGCCATGGCCGCCGAACGCCGTGGCCCACCACAGGCCCCGGCCGTCGCCGCCGATGAGCGGCATTTTGTGGCGGGCATAACCCATGACTCCCGCCCAGGCGTAATCCATGTGAACAGCCCTGAGCTGCGAAAATACCGAGCCCAAGTCCTCGCGCATGCGAAACGCCAAGCGCTTCGGTTCTGAAACCTTGGTGGTAATGGCCCCGCCCCAGAGAACACGGCCTTCGCCCACCAGCCGATAATAATTTCCCGCCCGGCGCGAATCCGAAATGGCACTTCCCGTGCGGATCGCATCCTGCTCAATGAAATCCGTCACCGCCACATAGGTGGCAACCGGCAGCACGGCGCGGCCCGTGACGGCGTGAATGTTGCCGTCAAGTGCCGATACCGCATGCACCACATGGTCTGCGCGCACGCTGCCGTTTGCGGTACGGACTACCCAATTTCCCGGCATTCCCGAAACTTCCAATGCGGCGGATTGTTCATGCAGCATGGCACCCTGGGCCTCGGCGTTCCGGGCAATCAGCAGGGCATAGCGCAGCGGATGCACATGGAAGGCGGAGGGATCATACAGGCTTTGGAAATACCGCGGCGAGTTGAGAAGTTCGCGGGTTTCCTCTGTAGCAAGAAACTGCCGCTGGTCACCGAAGACGCGTTCCAGCCGGTCCCGGTAGGCCATGAGCCTCTCGCCATTGTCATAGCGCCGCGCCACGATCCAGCCATCACCCGCCTTGATGCCGGCATCCCCGGCTACTTCCCGGCGCACGAATTCGGTGCCGAGACGCGACAGGTTGAATAAAGCCTTCGCGGCATCGAGCCCGGCATACGCGGCAATTTCGTCGAGTCCGAGCGCGAAGCCGTTCGATACGAAGCCGCCGTTGCGGCCCGATGCACCCCAAGCAAGCGATTTTGCTTCCAGCAGCACGACCCTCTTGCCCCGCTTGGCCAGTTCGAGTGCCGTGTTCAATCCCGCCAGCCCGCCGCCGATCACGCAAACTTCGACCTGCGTCTCGGTACTGAGTTTGGGCCGGGCAAGCCCCCGCTGGGCGGTGGCTTCATACCAGGTCTCGGCCGCATGGCCCGTTGGCAGCATAGTCACTCCAGGCACATGCAAAGCGCCCCGTTGCCCAAGCCCCCGGGCTTGGGTAAGGACCACCCATGCGCTTCCCGTCAGGCAAGGATTTTCGCGATTGGCCGTCGAAGGCCGTAACCATATTTGGCATGTCCGGCGTGGGCAAGTCCACGCTCGCCAGGCTGCTGCTGAATGACGGCTGGTTCCAGTACTCGGTCGATTACCGGATCGGCACCCGCTACATGGGCGAGCATATCGTCGACAATTTCAAGCGCGAGGCCATGCGGGTTCCGTTCCTGCGCGATCTGCTGATGTCGGATTCGATCTATATCCGTTCCAACCTCACTTTCGACAATTTGAGCCCGCTCTCGACCTATCTCGGCAAGCCCGGCAATCCCGCCAGGGGCGGCATTCCCTTCGCCGAATACAAGCGCCGCCAGAGCCAGCACCGCGAGGCCGAAATCCACGCACTCCTCGATGTCCCGGAGTTCATCGGCCGGGCCCGCGACATTTATCGCTATACGCATTTTGTCTGCGATTCCGGCGGCAGCCTGTGCGAGGTCACGGATCCCGGCAATCCGGACGATCCGGTGCTCAAATGCCTGGCTCAAAATACCTTGCTGCTCTATATCGAGGGTACCCCCCGGCATACACAAATGCTGGTCGAGCGGTTTCGCAAGAATCCCAAGCCCATGTATTACCAGCCAGCCTTTCTCGAAGTGAAATGGGCCGAATACAAGTCGAACAACAACATCGCGGACGATAACAAGGTCGATCCCGACGGTTTTGCCGTTTGGGGATTCGAGCAACTATTGCACCACCGCATTCCGCTGTACGAGGCCATGGCGCGGAACTTAGGCTATAAAATACCAATGACCGACGTGCCCGGCATTGCATCGGGAGCGGGCTTTGTCGATCTCCTGTCTCGCGCCATCGACGCCAAGCCCTGATAGCCCCGCATGCCGATCCGCATTCCCAACGATCTTCCCGCCCGCCAGACCCTCGAAAACGAAGGCGTGATGGTGATGACCGAGGCCTCCGCACTGCGCCAGGAGATAAGGCCGCTGCGCATCGGGCTTCTCAATTTGATGCCGAACAAGATCAAGACCGAAACACAATTTGCCCGGCTCATCGGCGCGACACCCATGCAAATTGAGCTTACGCTGGTGAAGATCGCCAGTCACACGCCGAAGAATACCCCGGCCGAACACATGATCGCTTTCTACAGCGATTGGCAGGATGTGGCGGAAGCCAAGTTCGACGGTTTCGTTGTCACCGGCGCTCCCGTTGAGCTTCTCGACTTCGAGGAAGTCACTTACTGGAACGAACTCGCGCGCATCTATGACTGGACCCAGACTCATGTGCATTCGACCATGAATATCTGCTGGGGCGCGCAGGCCGCGCTGCATCATTTTCACGGCGTGCCCAAACATGCCCTGGCGAAAAAGGCTTTCGGCGTTTACCGCCACCGCAATCTCAGCCCGGCCTCACCCTATCTCCGGGGTTTTTCGGATGATTTTTCCATTCCGGTCTCGCGCTGGACCGAGAACCACCGCGCGGATTTGCCTAAGGACAAGGGCTTGGAAGTGCTGATGGAGTCCGATGAGGCGGGCCTTTGTCTCATCAACGATGCGCCGCGCCGCTCGCTCTATATGTTCAATCACATCGAATACGATACCTATTCGCTGCGCGAGGAGTATCAGCGTGATATCGCGGCGGGAAAAGCAATCGGGATTCCGGCCAATTACTTTCCCAAGAACGATCCCCAGACACAGCCCGAAAACCGCTGGCGTAGCCACGCGCATCTGCTGTTCGGCAACTGGATCAACGAAGTGTATCAGACCACACCCTATGATCTGGCCGGGATCGGGAAAATGCGCTAGTGAACCCTTATGCTCAACCTCATGCTATTGCGTCATGCCAAGGCAAGCGGGTTCAAAACCGGCCGGCAGGACATCGGCAGGCCGCTGATCGGCCGCGGCAAACGCGCCGCTACGGCGATCGGCGAATACATGGTGGCCAATGGCCTTGTGCCCGGCCTCGTTCTCTGCTCGCCGGCGCTGCGGGCCAAGGAAACCTGGGGCCTTGTCGCCAAAGAACTGGGCGGGTCTCCAAAAATCTTGTTCGAACAGGATATCTATGATTTCGGCGATGGCGAGGATCTCCTCAACTGCCTCCGCCGCAAAGCCAGCGGCTCGAAATCCGTTCTCCTTGTCGGTCATAATCCCTCGATTGAAGGGCTGGCAAAGCGCCTTGTCCGAAAGGGCGACAGGAAAATTCGTGGCCTGCTCGAAACGAAATATCCAACGGCGGCACTTGCCGTCATCGCGGTGGATGCCGGGAGCTGGGCCGGAGTTGCCGAGGACGCCGGCACTCTTGTCCGCTTTGTGAGGCCCCGGGATATTATGAGCGACTCCTGATCGGCCTTGCTCCCCCTGGCCGGGTGGAGCATGAAGCACGCCAAGAGAATTAAGACCGCCAATCAACGCTAACGAAACTCTCTCCGTGGATCGGACGTGAAACTTTCCGATGTCATCGACGCAGGCCGCCTTGCCGCCGGAGGTTTGCGGGACTTTGTGGCGGGAATGGCAAGTCCGGGCCTGCGTTTGGGCGTCACCGGCCTCACGCGCTCCGGCAAGACCGTCTTCATCACCGCGCTCATCTATGCGCTTTTGAAGGGTGGCCGTCTTCCCGGTTTCGAGGCTTTGAGCGGCGGCCGCATTACTCGCGTCTTCCTGGAGCCGCAGCCAGACGATGATCTGCCGCGCTTTCGCTATGAAGATCATCTCGTAGCCTTGACCGGTCCCAGGCGACACTGGCCCGATGGCACAAGACGCATCAGCCAGTTGCGCCTCACCATCGAATACTCGCCGGTGGGCTTCCTCGCCCGTCACTTGAGCAATGGCCGGCTTCATATTGATATTGTTGACTATCCTGGTGAGTGGCTACTCGATCTGCCGCTGATGAATCTGTCCTATGCTGAGTGGTCGGCGGCGACGCTCGCCGCGAGCCGCAAGGAGCCACGCCTTTCGCGCGCCCGTGATTGGCACGAGCATGTGCGCCAAACCGATGCGCTGGCGCCCGCCGATGAGTCCACGGCGATCCGCGCTGCGGAACTTTTCACCGCTTATCTCGCAAGCTGCCGCGCCGATGATGTTTCGCTCTCGGCGC
This sequence comes from Aestuariivirga sp., assembly GCA_050728895.1. GTDB lineage: Bacteria > Pseudomonadota > Alphaproteobacteria > Rhizobiales > Aestuariivirgaceae > Aestuariivirga. The sequence goes on along the minus strand of JBOHKD010000031.1, from coordinate 1,722 downwards.
TCCCGCCGGGACGGTTTCTCATGCCCGGCGACTATTTGGGTTCGCCACTACTCGCTTTTGCTCCCCTCGATGTCGCGGCGGACGCGGCATTTCCCAAGGGCTCGCTGGCCGCCCTGATGGCACGGCGTTACGGCTCCTATGTCGAGCGGATTGTGAAGCCGTTCTTTTTCGGGCATTTCGCCAGACTCGATCGCCAAATCGTGCTCGTCGATGCACTGCATCCTCTCAATACCGGAGCAAGTGCCGTGCAGGATTTGCAGGCGGCACTCACGCAAATCCTCGCCTGTTTCCGCCGGGGCGAAAATTCAGCACTCTCCCAAGTGTTCGGGCGGCGCATCGACCGCATCCTATTCGCGGCCACCAAGGTCGATCTCGTGCATCAGACCTCTCACGCCCGGCTGGAAGCGATCCTGCGGCTCATCGTCGAAGCGGCGGCAAAGCGGGCGGAATTTTTCGGTGCCCGTATCGATGTAGCGGCGATTGCCGCCATACGTTCGACCCGCGAAGCCCATGTTACCCGAAACGGTGAAACGCTGGACTGCATCGCTGGCATCCCCGAGGCAGGTGAAAGGGTCGGGGGCACGGTCTTCGACGGCGAAACAGAAGCGGCGATCTTTCCCGGCGATCTTCCGGAAGATCCGGTGCAAGCACTCGACGGCAGCCTGGAAGGTCACCTTAAATTTGTGCGCATGCGCCCACCATTGCCTAAGCACGACACCTTCCCCCATATCCGCATGGACCGCGCCCTTGAATTTTTGCTCGGAGACAGGCTCGCATGAGCGAACGACACCGCCACCCCGCAGCTTTTGTAATCGAAGAGTCGAAAGCCGGTCCTGCAACCGGCACGGCGCGGCGGCGCAAGCCTGCTGGCTTAACCGGCATCGCGTTTGCGCCTGACGAGCCCGAAGGCGAACTCGCGGTATTGCCACCCAAACCGCCGCCGCTCACACGGGGTGGGCGGTGGGGCACACTGCTGCTGACATCGCTTGTCGCACTCTTGAGCCTGTGGGGAGGTCTTGCGATCACCCGGCTCATTGAGGACCTGTTTGCCCGGTCAACCGCATTTGGGTGGATCGCTTTTGGGCTCGCAGGGCTCGCGGGACTCGCAACCCTTATGATTGTGGTACGGGAAATCTGGAGTCTGGCCCGGCTTGGCCGCATGACCCACATCCAGGCCGATGCCGCGCGCGCCATTAATTTCGCCGATGCGGCAGCGGCAAAGCGCGCGATCGAAGGCTTGCGCTCCGCTTATGGCAGCCGCCATGACGCTCTCTGGGGTCTGGGTCAGCTCCGCCGGCATGACGGTGATGTCATGGAACCGCTTGACCGCCTGCGACTTGCCGAACTCTATCTGCTGACCCCGCGCGATGCCGAAGCCTACCGCCTTATTGCGCGCGCTGCCCGCCGTGTTACCTTGATCACTACCGTGGCGCCCACGGCGATTCTCGACATGCTTTTCGTCATATCCCAAAATCTCCGCCTGCTGCGGGAACTGGCAACGCTCTATGGCGGACGCCCCTCGACACTGGCGACACTTCGTCTGGCGCGCATGGTGCTGGGCCATCTGGCCATAACCGGCGGGCTCGCTCTCTCGGATAATTTGATTCAGCACATGCTTGGCAAAGGCCTGCTCGGCCGCCTTTCGGCACGTTTCGGCGAGGGTGCGGTCAACGGCATCATGACGGCGCGGATCGGCCTTGCCGCGCGCGATGTGTGCCGGCC